>NZ_LPVS01000070.1:0-231244 GCF_014843905.1 Mesorhizobium silamurunense
GGTGATTTCGCCGCCGCTACCGTTGACACAACTCGCCTCATATGAGGGGGCTCTGGCCGGGTGCGCGGTCTCCTGACAGATTCCTGCGACCTTAATGCGATAAGTCGAGGGAAACGCACCGCATGGAGGAATTCATGACCGAGACGCTGGAGATCGTCAGCTTCCGCCTCAAGCCGAAGGCTGCGGGCGATTTTGTCGCCCAAAATGGCATCGTCACCGACTGGCTCGCGCGCCAGCCCGGCTTTCTCAGCCGCCATCTCGGCAAGCGAGAGGATGGAAGCTGGATCGACTTCGTGCGCTGGCAGAGCCTCGAACAGGCCCAGGCAGCGGCGCAGCGGATCATGGCCGAGATCGGCGATTGCGAGGCGATGCGGGCGATCGAGCTGGCCAGCGTCGCCATGAGCCATGCCGTTGTTGCACTGTCGATGCCTTAGCCGGACGGGCCGATACCTGAGCCGCTCAATTCAGGCGATGGCTTTCCAAAGACGCGGATAGTCGACAACGAAGCCGGACGGCGCGACCTCCAACACCTCGTCGTAACCGAATTTCGGCGCGGCATAGGCATAGCGGGTGTCGTCGAGGCGGCGGTAGATTTGGTCGAGGCGTTCGAGCCGCAGTTCGGGAAAGGCCAGATAGGCCGCGGGGGCAGGCATCGCAATGCCAGGCCGAAGATCGAAGCGTCGGATCGGCAGGAGATTCGAAGCGGGCGTGAAACCGAGGTCCAGGTCGATAAGGCCCATCACCTGTGCCTGCTTCTCGCCGTTGAGCATCCAGTCGCCGTCATCAAGTCTGTCGAACTGATAGTGGAGTGCGTCGCCGCCAAGAAATCCTTCAACGCGCGCGGCGCGGGTCCCCCATCCGGCATCGCAGTCGATCTCATAGGAAAGCCCGCACGGCGCGCCTCCTTGCATGAATACGGCCTGCCCTTTCAGGCTCCAGCCGTCGCCCGCCTTGGCAAGCAGACAGCCATCATGGCCTTCCTGGTCGAGCCGACGCCAAAGGATCGAGGCCTGCATGTTTCGCTCCTTCGAAGAATGATGTCCTTCCTTCGCTCGCGAAGCAGCCCTGTTTCATCGCGGGACGTATCAAGCTGCCAGGTGCTGACAACCTGGGGCGCGGTATCGGCAAAGCGCCGCCGCTGATCTTCTCCCTGGCAGCAGCAGAAAAAACCTGCCTTGACTTTCTCCGCCGTGGACCCGACTTCCTAGCGTTCCCCGACTTCCCAGCGTTCGAGGAGACCCGCCCTATGCCTGAGCCCCGCCGATCGACCATCGATGCCGGAGAAGTCGAGCGCTTCTCCGCCCTTGCCGCCGAATGGTGGAACCCGAACGGCAAGTTCCGGCCGCTGCACAAGTTCAACCCCGTGCGGCTTGCCTATATCCGCGACCAGGTGGCGGCGCGATTCGGCCGCGATCCGCGCGCGGCCAGGCCGTTCGAGGGCCTGCGCTTCCTCGATATCGGCTGCGGCGGCGGGCTTTTGTGCGAGCCGATGGCGCGGCTTGGCGCCGAGGTGGTCGGCGCCGACGCCTCGGCCACCAACATCGAGGTCGCCAAGCTGCACGCGGCGGAGGCCGGCGTCAGTGTCGACTATCGCGCCACCACGGCCGAGGCGCTGGCCGACGCCGGCGAGACATTCGACGTCATCCTCAACATGGAAGTGGTCGAGCATGTCGCCGATGTCGATCTGTTCGTCGCCAAATGCAGTGAGATGGTCCGGCCCGGCGGCATTATGTTCGTCGCCACCATCAACCGCACACTGAAGGCGCTTGGCCTTGCCATCATCGGCGCCGAATACGTGCTGCGCTGGCTGCCGCGCGGCACCCACCAGTTCGGCAAGCTGGTGCGGCCCGAAGAGCTGACAAAGGCGCTCGGCGCAGCGGGGCTCACGGTCATCGACCGCACCGGCGTCATCTATCATCCGCTGGCCGACCGCTGGCAGAAGTCCAGGGACATGGACGTCAATTACATGGTGCTGGCCGAAAAAGCCTCGGTCTGACCGGCCGAAGCCTTACAGCCAGCCGCTCGTCTTACGCTTCGAGCGGCCGATAGCCGCCCCGCCAGTAGATCAGCGCCTGGCCGGCGTCTTGTGTCCTGACCGCCTCGACGGTGCCGATGACGATCGAGTGCGTGCCGCGATCGATCATCTCGTCCAGGCTGCAGTCGAAGGCCGCTACCGCATCGGCAAGCAATGATGCGCCCGTTTTTAAAGTCGTCCATTCGGCGCCCTCGTAGCGGTCCTTGCCCTTGATGCCGCCGAAGCCGGAGAACCGCTCAGCCACGCGCTGGTGCTGCGGACCGAGCGAATTGACGCCGAAATGCCGGTAGCGCTCGATGATCGGCCAGGTGGATGAAGAGCGGTTGACGCAGGCGATCACCTTCGGCGGCTCCGCCGAAAGCGACACCATCGAAATGACGACGAGACCGGAGCGGTCGTCGCCGACGCCTGCGGTGATCACGCTGACATTGCCGACGATGAGCCGCATGCGGCGCGGAAGTCTGCGACACTGACCGGACCTTCTGGCGCGGACAAGGCTTCTCCCCTTTCGCCTAGGCCGCCGACCGCATCGCGGTCGGCGCGACGCGATGCCCCTCTCTTCGAGGATAGGCAGCACCGTATCGCGGAAATAGGGGAATTCCTCGACATAGTCGACAAAGGACAGCCGATTCAGCGCGACGCGCTTTTAGAACATTAAGCTGCCTGGCTTTGCATCTTCAGGCTTGGCTGGCTCTGCGCCTTGGTGGTGACGAACACGCCGGCGGTGATGATGCCGGCACCCAGCCAGGTCAGCAGCTGATAGTGCTCGCCGAGGAAGATCGTGCCGGCAAAAAGCCCGACGGCCGCCGCCACATAGCCGATCTGGCTGAGATAGACCGGACCGCCGACCGCCTGCAGCCGGAAGAAGAAGGCAAACATCGCCGAAGCCGACGCCACCTGTCCGGCGACCACCAGCGGCACGCCGCCGAGCGGAGCAAAGGCTTGCCAGCCGAACAGCGTCAGGATGCCGAGGAGAAGCAAAGTCGCCGACGCCAGATGACTGCCGACGGCGAGCTCGATCGGACCTGTACTCTCCGGCCAGTCGACGGTCCGGTAGATGTTGCCGGCGGCGAGGCTGACCGGGATCAGCAACCCGATCGCCACCCAGAAATAATCAGCGGGCTGGCCGGCCTCGCCGCGCGTGAGCGCGACCATCGCAGCACCGACAAAACCGACGGCGATGCCGATGACGCCGAGCAGGTTGGGCCGCCGCACGCCGAGTAGGATCGAGAACACAAGCGTGATGACCGGCGACAGCGTGAACATGATGCCGGTGTATCCGGCGCCCAGATGCGGAATGGCCGAGAACATCAAGAGATTGGGAAAGGCATAGGACACCGCCGCCGTGACGAAGAAATAGCGCAGCTTGTGCGCCGTCAGCCGGATGCGCTGGCCAAGCAGCAGAAGCGCGATCAGCAACACAGCGCCGGCGCCGAGCGAAATGACGAAGGCCCAGACCATGGCCGGCACGCCGGCGGCGGTCGCGAGCTTGCCGAAGGGCAGCGTCATGCCGAGCAAGCCGCCGGTGACGATCAGAAGGCCGAGTGCCGAATCCCAGAGAAATTTCATCCGTATGATCCTATCGCTGCGAAGCCGAGCTTGGCGGTCGCCCTGGCTTGAGGTAACATAGCGGAAAGATTCTTAATGTCAAGATACTTTGCGGTGAGGCACATGGACCGTGCGGCGAAAGCGATCGAGCAGTGGAAGCGCGAACGGCCGGATCTCGACGTCTCGCCGATGGCCGTGATCGGACGGTTGAGCGAAGCCGCGTCGCTGATCTCGCGAGAGCGGCTGGCGCCACTCTTCGCCCGCTTCGCATTGCAGCAAGGCGAGTTCGACGTGCTGGCGACGTTGCGCCGCTCCGGCGCTCCCTACTCTCTGACGCCGACCGAGCTTTACGAGGCGACGATGGTCACATCCGGAGCCATGACCGCCCGGCTCGACCGACTGCAAAAGGCCTGCCTGATCCGGCGCGGGCCGCACCCGAGCGATCGGCGCGGGGTTGTGGTGCAACTGACCGAAAGAGGCCTCGCCTTGGTTGATGAGGCACTTACGGCCCACGTCGCCAACGAGCACACAATTCTGGCCGGCCTGACGTCCGAGGATCGCGAAGTGCTGGCAAAATTGCTCGCGAAACTGATCGGGAGTATGGGTTAACCAATCAAGCGGTTTGGTGGCGCGCGAACCTGCGCCTATGCCGCCATCGCCGATAAGATACGGTCAGGTTGACAAGCCAAGCCGGCATATTGATCGCCACCGGTTTGCGCAAGGCCAATTCGGAACTCAGTTCCGATCCTCCGGCAAGCTTGGAATCGGCATGAACTCGACGCCGTCCTCGGCGAGGCTTTGCGCCTCCTCCGGCGTCGCCTCGCCATAGATGCCGCGTGGATCGGTCTCGCCGAAATGGATCTTGCGCGCTTCCTCGGCGAATTTGTCGCCGACATAATCGGCGTTCTCGCGCACCTTGTCGGCCAGCGCCTTGAGCTGCGCCAGCGCCTGCTTCTGCGCCTCGCCCATGGCGAGCGCCATCTTTTCCTGCTTGCGGGAAGTCGAGACGGCCGGCGCCATCAGCGCCTTCTCGACCTTGTGCGAGCCGCAGGTCGGGCAATCGACGAAGCCGCGCTTCTTCTGGGTATCGAAGTCGTCATTGCCGCGGAACCAGGCTTCGAACTCGTGCTCGTGCTCACAAATAAGCGAAAAACGGATCAAGAGGCTGCACCCCTGAGGCGCGGCGCCTCGCCCTCGCCGGCATTGACGGTGAAATCCCGCGCGTTCTTCAGATTGGGAATTTTCCGGCGCGCGGCAAGCGACTGCGCCGGATCGATCTCGGCGACGATCACGCCTGGTTCATCATGCGCGGCCTCGGCGATGATGCGGCCCCACGGGTCGACGATCAGCGAATGGCCATAGGTCTCGCGGCCGTCCTCATGCAGGCCGCCTTGCGCTGCGGCAATGACATAGGCGCCGTTCTCGATCGCGCGCGCCCTGAGCAGCACGTGCCAGTGCGCCTCGCCGGTCTGGCGGGTGAAGGCGGCGGGCATCGAAAGCAGCTCCGCCCCTGCCAGCGCCTCGGCGCGGAACAGCTGCGGGAAGCGCAGGTCGTAGCAAACGGCAAAGCCCAGCCTCGCGCCGTCGATCGTGGTGACGACAGCCTCCTTACCCGGCTCGTAGGAGGCGGATTCGCGCCAGCTCTCGCCGTTGTCGAGGTCGACATCGAACATGTGGATCTTGTCGTAATTGGCGATCAAGGCGCCATCCGGCGCGAACAGGAACGCGCGATTGGCGAGCTTGCCGTCGGCGCGCAGGATGGCCGTCGAGCCGACATGCAGGAAGATGCCGAGTTCCTTCGCCAGCTTGCGCGCCGTCGAAACCACGACGTCCTTATCCTCGGTTGTAAAGGCGGCAGCAACTGCCTGTTTGTCGCGGATCAGCGCGCCGGTCATTTCCGGTGTCTGGACATAGGTGGCACCCTGGCTTGCCGCCTCACGGACCAGCCGTTCCATGTCGGCCGCGTTGCGCTCCGGGCTGGTCCCCGAACGCATCTGCACTGCCGCCCCCTTGAAAACGCCCATGGTCAAGCCCTCGCTCCGTTGGCAAGCAGTGTGTCCAGCCGGCCCTGAGACTCCAGTTCATGGAGGTCGTCGCAGCCGCCGACATGCGTGTCGCCGATGAATATCTGCGGAAAGGTGGTGCGCCCATGCGCCCGGGAAATCATTTCCTGGCGCAATTCCGGCGAGAAGGAAGCGTCGTGCTCGGTGTAGGCCACCCCCTTGCGCTCGAGCAGCCGCTTGGCGGCCGCGCAATAACCGCACATCATCCGGGTGTAGATCGTCACATCGACCATTAATCAGTCATCCTGCCAATGCATGCCGCTCCCAAAAGTTGCGGAACAATGACATGCACCAAAATACAACCCTATATAGTCGCGGACTCATCGGCCCGAAAGTCCCCCGGCAGGACGCGGGCGAAGGTCAGCACGTCGACCGCTCCGGCGCCGCCCTTCTTCAGCGCCTTGGCCCAGCGCGCACGGTGGCGCCAGTGGTGAAGACATCGTCGATGACGAGCACCCGGCGCCCGGCGATCTCGATCTCGGCCTCAGGCGGGACGCGGAAAGCGGCGCGCACATTCTCCTCGCGCTCGTGCCGTTCCAGCCCGACCTGCTGGCGGGTGAGCTTCACGCGTCTCACCGCCGTCGGCGAAAAGGGCAGGCCGCTGAGCTTCGATACCGCCCGCGCCAGCTCGGCCGACTGGTTGAATTGTCTGCGCAAGAACCGGCGCCAGTGCAGCGGCACCGGCACCACAACATCGGCCTCGGCGATCAGTTCCGCGCCGGCGCGCATCATCCAGCGCGCCATCCACGGCGCGAGATCCGTGCGGTCCTGATATTTCAGCCCCTGCACCATCTGGCGCGCGACGCCTGAATAGACCACCGCCGCCCGCGCCCGTTCGAAAGGCGGCGGATCGGCGATCGCTTCGGCGGAGAGAAAGCCCTCGCCCATGTCATGGATGAAAGGCGTGCCCATCACCGGGCACCAGGGCTTCTCCAGCAATCGAAGCTTCGGCCAGCAGGCGCCGCACAGCACGCCGGGCTGCGAGACTTGGCGCCGGCAGCCGGCGCAGACCGGCGGAAACAGCATGCGCGCCGGCCAGCCCAACGCCTGCCGCGCCATGTCCTTGATCGCAATGGTCTTGATCTTGTGCACCGGATCGGCCACGTGAAGGAAAATCCCGCGCCACCATAGCATCGGTCCGGCATGCGCGGACAACAGGAATAGCCCATTGCAGCCCTTGATCGACACGGAGCTCTGGCTTGCGCACAAGCGCCGGGCGCTCATGCACCCCGTCGATGGCGCCGATTTCCTGATGCGGCGGGCGGCGGAGGACCTTGCCGACAGGCTGGGCGCGGTCGAGCGCAAATTCGGCGAGGCGGCGGCGCTGTTTTGCCAGACAGCGGCGGCAACCCAAGTGCTCGCCCGCAGCGGCAAGGTGGCCGAGATTGTTCGCGTGGAGATGGACGACGCCTTCCTTGCCGGCGAAGCCGGCGTGCTGGCCCCAGCGGAAACCGTGCCGTTCGAAGCCGAAAGCCTCGATCTCGTCGTCTCGCTGCTGTCGTTGCAAGCGATGAACGACATCCCGGGCATGCTGGCGCAGATCCGTCGCGCGCTGAAGCCCGACGGGCTGTTCCTCGGCGCTCTAGCCGGCGCCGGCACGCTTGCGGAGCTGCGCGAAAGCCTGCTTGCCGCCGAGACCGAGCTTCATGGTGGCGCGAGCCCCCGCGTCCTTCCATTCACCGATGTGCGCGACGCCGGCGCGCTGCTGCAGCGTGCCGGCCTGGCGCTGCCGGTCGCCGACGTCGAAACAGTCACGGTGCGCTACTCCTCGCTATTCGGCCTTGCCGCCGATCTGCGCGCCATGGGCGAGACCAGCCCGCTTTTCGACCGCAGCCGGCGTCCGGCCACCCGGCGGCTGTTCGCCCGTGCCGCCGAAATTTATGCCGAACGGTTCTCGGATCCGGACGGCCGCATCCGGGCGAGCTTTTCGATCGTGTGGATGTCCGGCTGGGCGCCCGACGCCTCACAGCAGAAGCCGCTCAAACCCGGCTCAGCCAAGGTCTCGCTGAAGACGATCCTGGAGAAGCCGACGGGGCATTAACCGATCCGAGCCGGGGGTCTACGGCAATTCCAGGAAAAGCGTTTAGCAGTTTTCCTTTCGGAATTGCGCAAGACAGATAGCCGACGCTGGACCGCTCTGATACGCGGTCAGTGCTTGGCAAAGGCGTTGGCAAGTCTGCTGTTGTTGTCGGAGAACAGCCACTGGATCGCATCGGCGGCCTTGCCGACGCCGCCGACGATTGCAAGCGACAGCACGGCAGCGATCAGGCCATATTCGATGGCCGTGGCGCCCGTTTCATCTTGTAGGAATTGCTGCAGCAGGTTTTTCATGGTCGTCGATCCCTCTTGCCGGGAACCATAAGGCCTACCCGTTAAGAAAGGTTAACGGCAAAAGCTTAACGGGGGGTGAAACAGCCGTTTCTGGCGGAATTTATTAACCAATTAGCAGTCGCCGTGGCGGCTGCCATCGTTGCGGATCACGCAGATGGAACTCGGCAGCGGCTGCAGCACGCTTCGCCGCAGCGTGTAGGTGTCCCGGTGGCCGATCGAGCCCGTGCTGGTCATGTCGAGACCGCCGATCAGACCGTTATGTGCGCCCTGCGGCCGCGTCTGGCTGTCCAGGAAAGGCGTCGCGATCAGCGCCAGCGCCACCGCGGCCGACCCGAAAAGCAAGGCGATCCGTAAAATACCCATGCCGGCATCGGCGGCGCGGAAAGTGCGGTCGGGCCGGATCGAGTCCCACTCTCTCTCGAGGCTCATGGATTGGCTCCAAACAAATCTGGATGCCGCCGCGCGGACGACTTTGCCTCAATCTTCCACGTCGAGATAAATCTTCCATTAACGCTGCCTAAAACAGACGAGGCATACGGCAGCTGAGGCAAATCCCGTCCGGAATTGCGTAAAAACAGTCAGCGTCTGGTGGAAACGCTGAACTACCCTGACGATCACAACAGATCGATGAGGAACTGGATCAGCGGCGCGTCCGCCGGCGGCATCGGATAGTCGCGCATCTGGCGCGGCCTGACCCATTTCAGCCCCTGCCCTTCCTTCGGCTGCGCGATGCCGCGGAACTTCCGGCAGACATAGAGCGGCATCAGCAGGTGGAAATCGTCATAGCTGTGGCTGGCGAAGGTGAGCGGCGCGAGGCAAGGGATCTCGGTCTCGATGCCGAGTTCCTCATGCAGCTCGCGCACCAGGCATTCCTCGGGCGTCTCGCCGGGCTCGACCTTGCCGCCCGGAAACTCCCACAGGCCGGCGAGCTGCTTGCCTTCGGGGCGCTGCGCCAGAAGCACACGCCGATCGGCGTCGACCAGCGCGCAGGCCGCGACGAGGAGCAGGCGCCTTCCGGCTGGCTTGATCCCGCTCATGCGCCAGGCGGCCGCCGATAATGGTAGCGGTAGACTTCCTCGAAGCCGAGCGACCGATAGAGCGATAGCGCCGCAGCATTGCCGGCCTCAACCTGCAGCCAGACTTCGCGCGCCCCGCGCAGCCGCGCCCATTTCAGCGCCGACAGGATGAGGTTGCGGCCATGGCCCTTGTTGCGCGCCGATTTTTCGGTGGCGACCTCAAACAGTCCGGCGAGGTCGCCGTCATGGACGCAGATCAGCGTCGCCAGCGGCTCGTTGCCGTCTTCGAGCGCAAACAGCCCGGCTTCCGGCTGGATGGCGCCGATGATCTCCGACAGGCCGGGCCGCAGCGCGGCGTCCGAGCCGTTCGTCCTGATCGCCGCGCCGATGAACCGGCTGATGTCCTTCAGCGGGATCTGGTCCATAGCCGCGTCGAGCTCAGCCTCCTTGAGCGGCAGCCGCATCACCAGCGACTCGTCGAACCGGTTCCAGCCCGCCTCGTCGAGATGCTTCGACAGCACCTGCCCCGAAAGCGGCGACATGCGAAAGGTCAGCGGCCTGCCATAGGCGTCGAAGCGGCGGCTGGCGCGCACGATGCGCTCGGCAATGTGCTGGGTGTCGCCCGGATCGAGCGGATTGACCGAATTCAGGCGCTTCGCCGGATGGCCTGCCGTCAGCCGCACCACCCACGTCCCGTCATAGTGGACGGCCGCCGCCGGCCAGGCGCGAAAGCCCGCCGCCTCGTAGCGCCGCACGATCGCGAGCACGCTTGCCGGATGTCTCGACACCGGCGCCATCAGCTCCGGTAGTCGCCATTGATGGCGACATATTCCTTGGTGAGGTCGCAGGTCCACACCGTCGCCTTGCCGCGGCCGATTCCGATGTCGGCGCGGATGCGGATGTCGTCCCGCTTCATATAAGCCGAGGTCGCTTCTTCCGAGTAAGCCGGATCGCGTTCGCCCTCATGCGCCAGACGATTGTCGCCGAACCAGATCGACAGCCGGTCGCGGTCGGCCGGCTCGCCCGCCTTGCCGACGGCCATGACGACGCGGCCCCAGTTGGCGTCCTCGCCGGCGACCGCCGTCTTGACCAGCGGCGAATTGGCGATCGAAAGCGCGATGCGCTTGGCCGAGCGGGCGGACTTGGCGCCCGTGACGGTGACCTCGACCTGCTTGCGCGCGCCCTCGCCGTCGCGCACCACTTGCAGCGCCAGCGACTTCAGCACCTTGCCCAACGCGCGGCGGAAGGCGCCGAGCCGCGCATCCTTCGGATCGCTGATCGCCGGAGCGCCGCGCGCGGTGGCCTTACCGGTGGCGAAGATGAGCAGCGTGTCGCTGGTCGAGGTGTCGCTGTCGACGGTGACCGCATTGAAGGTCTTGGCCGTGCCGCGCGACAACAGGTCCTGAAGCACGGGTGCCGCGATCGGCGCATCGGTGGCGATGAAGGAGAGCATCGTGGCCATATCGGGCGCGATCATGCCGGCGCCCTTGGCAATGCCGTTGATGGTCACGTCGGCATCGCCGAGCTTCACCATCTGGGTTGCCACCTTCGGATAGGTGTCCGTGGTCATGATGGCCTTCGCCGCCTCGGTCCACAGGTCCGGCTTGCCTTCCTTCACCAGGCCGGCAAGCAGATGGCTGAATTTGTTAGTGTCGAGCGGCTCGCCGATGACGCCGGTCGAGGCCAGGAACACCTCGCTCTCGGAGCATCCGGCGGCCTTCGCCGCCGCCTCGCCCGTCAGCGCGGTCGAAGTCTTGCCCTTCTTGCCGGTGAAGGCATTGGCATTGCCCGAATTGACCACCAGCACGCGCGCCTTGCCGGCGGGCAGGTTCTGGCGGCAGTAATCGACCGGCGCCGAGGGGCATTTCGACTTGGTGAACACGCCGGCGACGGCCGTTCCAGGATCGAAGACCATGGCAAGCAGATCAGTGCGATTCCGATATTTGATCCCGGCCTCGGCGGTGGCGATGCGCACGCCCTCGATGACCGGCATCTTGGGGTATTTCTTCGGTGCGAGCGGCGAAATCGTTGCGGACATGGGGACCCCGGAGCGGCAGAACGCGAAAGGAAGGCCGGTTTGCCCGATAGAACGCGCTGGCGCAAGAGGCGTTCTGGCCGCGGTTCGCGGGCTCAGTTGATGACGCCACAACCTAAAACGGTCCGTTTCGTTTCGCCTCAGGACCCAATATGATCGACAGAAGATTCATCGACTAAGGACGCAGAAATGGGCGAAGTCGCCCCGGGGCGCAAGTCGATCGGCGCAAAGCGAAACCCGGAAAGCGCCGACGCCATCATCGAGGCCGCCGAAGCGGTGCTGGCGGAGGCCGGCTATTCCGGCTTTTCGATCGAGGCCGTCGCACGGCGCGCGCGGGCCGGCAAACCGACCATCTATCGCTGGTGGCCGAGCAAGGCGGCGCTGCTGATCGAGGTCTATCAGCGGCAAAAGCGTGTCGCGGTGCCCGATACCGGCAAGCTCGAAGAGGATCTTGCCGGCTTCCTCGTGAATCTGTTCGCGCATTGGCGCGACACTTCGTCCGGCAATGTCTTCCGGTCGCTGGTCGCCGAAGCGCAATCCGACCAGGCCGCGGCGGTGGCGCTTGCCGACTATACAAAAGGCCGGCGCGCCCATACCGGCGGGATGATCGAACGCGCCAAGGCGCGCGGCGAGGTGGCGGCGGACGTCGACGCCGATATCGTGGCCGACCTGATCGCTTCCTACGCCTGGAGGCATCTTTTGACCAATCGCCTCGATGAAGACGAGGCGACGATCCGCACCGCGGTGCGTTATGTGGTGCGCGGCATAGCGCCCGCCTGAAACGCGAAAAGGGCGCCCGAAAGGCGCCCTCTGCAATGCTCCTAGCCGATGCGGAATTACTTGCCGCTCTCCAGCGTGTCGACCGCCGCTTTCAGCTTCGCGTCCGGGATCTCGACCTTGGCGGCACCGCGCAATTCCTTGACCATGGCGAAATACTTGTCGCGGATCACCGCCTGCTTGGCCTGATCCTTGACGTCGTCGAAGGCCGGCGGCTGCTTGGCGCGCTTGTCCTCGACCTTGATGACATGCCAGCCGAACTGCGACTGCACCGGCTCCTTCGAGTATTTGCCGACATCCAGGGCAAACGCCGCCTTGTCGAACTCCGGCACCATCTGGCCAGGGCCGAACCAGCCCAGGTCGCCGCCACTGGTCTTGCCGCTCGGGTCGCTGGTGTGCTCGTTGGCGAGCTTCTGGAAATCGGCACCGCCATCGAGCTGCTTGATGATCGCCTCGGCCTCTTCCTTCGTCTTCACGAGGATGTGACGGGCATGGATCTCATTGACCGGCGGCGTGTTGGCGATTTCCTGGTCGTAACGGGCGCGGACATCCGCATCCGTCACCTTGTCGACGACCTCCTTCTCGACCACCTCGCCATGCAGGGCGCGCTGCTGCAGGAACGCCATGCGGCGCTGGAAATCGGCATCCTTGTCGAGACCGCTGTCGACCGCCTTCTTGGCCATGACGCGGATTTCGATGGCCGCCGAAAGGGCGGCGGCGCGGCGCTGTTCCGGCGGCAGTTGCTGGAATTGCTGCGACAGCTCGCCTTCGGCCAGCGCAAGGTCGGCCTCGGTCAACTTCTCGCCGTTGATGGTGGCGACCACGGCGTTCGGATCGACCGGAGCGGTGGCGGGAGCCGCAGCGTCCGGCTGGGCGGGCTTGGTTTCCTGCGCCATTAGCGGCGACAGCGAAAGAGCCGAGAGCCCGAAGGCCAGGCCAAGGCTGGCGAGCGACGCGCGGCGGAACGACAAGGACATCAAGATAAACTCCAATGGGGGATTGCCAATAAGGATCGCTTGAGCGGAAGGGTTCCAATCCGTCCGATTGTGGCGGAATTTGGCGCTGCCCATAGGGTCAACGCGGCGTTGACATCAGTTGAGCCCCCTCTTATCTGTCCAACGACTTGGCGTCCAGAACCGTTTTCCGGGCGCTTTTTGCGTTTGTCCGCATTCACGCGGATTTGATGGGCCCGCCAGGCGCCTGTCGCAAACGGCTAAAATTGCTATCGAAAGGGCCATTGGATGGTCAGTCTCGGCGCTCTCGCGCGTAAGGTTTTCGGCTCCTCCAACGACCGCCGAGTCAAGTCGACCCGGCCACGGGTCGAGGCCATCAACGCCATGGAAAACGAGATGCGGGCGCTCTCGGATACCGAGCTTGCCGGCCGCACCGAAAAATTCCGCCAGGATCTCGCCAACGGCGCTTCGCTCGACGACCTGCTGATACCGGCCTTCGCCACCGCGCGCGAGGCGGCCCGCCGCGTTCTGGGCATGCGTCCTTTTGACGTGCAGTTGATCGGCGGCATGGTGCTGCACAATGGCGGCATCGCCGAGATGCGCACCGGCGAGGGCAAGACGCTGGTCGCCACCTTGCCGGTCTATCTCAATGCGCTCGCCGGCAAGGGCGTCCATGTCGTCACCGTCAACGACTATCTCGCCAAGCGCGACGCCGAATGGATGGGCCGCGTCTACAAGTTCCTTGGCCTGACCGTCGGCATCATCGTCCACGGTCTTTCGGATGACGAACGCCGCGACGCCTACGCCGCCGACGTCACCTACGCCACCAACAACGAGCTCGGCTTCGACTATCTGCGCGACAATATGAAATACGAGCGTTCGCAGATGGTGCAGCGCGGCCATGCTTACGCCATCGTCGACGAGGTCGATTCCATCCTGGTCGATGAAGCACGCACGCCGCTGATCATTTCCGGTCCGCTCGAGGACCGCTCGGAAATGTACAACACCATCGACGCCTACATGCTGAAGCTCGGCCCGGCCGACTATGAGGTCGACGAGAAGCAGAAGACTACGATCTTCACCGAGGACGGCACCGAAAAGCTGGAAAACATGCTGCGCGATGCCGGCCTGTTGAAGGGCGAGTCGCTTTACGACGTCGAGAACGTCGCCATCGTCCACCACGTCAACAACGCGCTGAAGGCGCACCTCCTATTCCAGAAGGACAGGGACTACATCGTGCGCAACGGCGAGATCGTCATCATCGACGAGTTCACCGGCCGCATGATGCCCGGCCGCCGTTATTCGGAAGGCTTGCACCAAGCGCTCGAGGCCAAGGAACATGTGCAGATCCAGCCGGAGAACCAGACGCTCGCCTCGGTTACCTTCCAGAACTATTTCCGCCTCTACAAGAAGCTCGCCGGCATGACCGGCACGGCGCTGACCGAGGCCGAGGAATTCGCCAACATCTACAATCTCGAGGTCACCGAGATCCCGACCAACCTGCCCGTCATCCGCAAGGACGAGGACGACGAGGTCTACCGGACCGTCGACGAGAAGTACAAGGCGATCGTCAAGGAGATCAAGGAGGCGCGCGACAAGGGCCAGCCGATCCTGGTCGGCACCACCTCGATCGAGAAGTCCGAGCAACTGGCCGAACGCCTACGCAAGGACGGCTTCAAGAATTTCGAGGTGCTGAACGCCCGCCACCACGAGCGTGAGGCCTCCATCGTCGCCCAGGCCGGCAAGCCCGGCGCCATCACCATCGCCACCAACATGGCCGGCCGCGGCACCGACATCCAGCTCGGCGGCAATGCCGACATGCGCATCGCCGAGGAGCTGGCCGACATGCCTGAAGGGCCCGAGCGCGAGGCCAGGGAAAAGGAAATCCGCGACGACGTCGCCCGCCTGAAAGAGAAGGCTCTCGGCGCCGGCGGCCTCTACGTGCTCGCCACCGAGCGCCATGAATCGCGCCGCATCGACAACCAGCTTAGAGGTCGTTCGGGAAGACAGGGCGACCCCGGCCGCTCGAAATTCTTCCTGTCGCTGCAGGACGATCTGATGCGCATCTTCGGTTCCGAGCGCATGGACGGCATGCTGCAGAAGCTCGGCCTGAAGGAAGACGAGGCGATCATCCACCCGTGGATCAACAAGGCGCTGGAAAAGGCGCAGAAGAAGGTCGAGGCGCGCAACTTCGACATCCGCAAGAACCTCTTGAAATATGACGACGTCTCGAACGACCAGCGCAAGGTGGTGTTCGAACAGCGCATCGAGCTGATGGACGGCGAGGGCCTATCGGAAACGATCGCCGAGATGCGCGAGGGCGTCATCGAGGAAATCGTCACCAAGAACATCCCCGAAAACGCCTATGCCGAGCAATGGAACGTGGCCGGCCTGAAGGAGGAAGTGGCGCAGTACCTCAATCTCGACCTGCCGATCGAGGAGTGGGTCAAGGAAGAGGGCATCGCCGAGGACGACATCCGCGAGCGCATCTCGGCCGCTGCCGAGGCCGCGGCGAAGGAACGCGCCGAGCGTTTCGGCCCCGACGTGATGAGCTATGTCGAGCGTTCGGTGGTGCTGCAGACGCTCGATCATCTGTGGCGCGAGCACATCGTCAACCTCGACCACCTGCGCTCGGTCGTCGGCTTCCGCGGCTATGCCCAGCGCGATCCGCTGCAAGAATACAAGGGCGAGGCCTTCGAGCTGTTCCAAGGCATGCTCGGCAATCTGCGCCAGGCCGTCACCGCGCAGCTGATGCGCGTCGAGCTGGTCCGCCAGGCTGCCGAAGCGCCGCCGCCCGAAGCGCCGGACATGTTCGGCAGCCACATCGACGGCACCACCGGCGAGAACGATTTCGAGGGCGGCGAGACGGCGTTGCTGGTTCGCCAGGAATCCAATGCCATCGTCGCGCCGGAAAATCGCGACCCGAAGAACCCGGCAACCTGGGGCAAGGTCGGCCGCAACGAGGCCTGCCCCTGCGGCTCCGGCAAGAAATACAAGCACTGCCACGGAGCATTCGCCTGATCCCTTTTCCCTTCTCCCCGTTTTACGGGGGTGACGTGGTCCGCGCAGCGGACGAAAAGCCAATTGCTTGGCTTTTCGAACGACGAACGCCCGGAGCGATAGCGAAGGGCCGGGTGAGGGGCAGCGCCGACACCGGCGATGCCTCTTCTCACCCAGGAACCGGTGTTTACAACAACCCCGACGCCCGCGCCGCGGCCGTCGCCTCGCCGCGCGAGACGGCTTCCAGTTTCTCCAGCACCGCCGAGACATGGTGATCGACCGTCTTCGGCGAGATGGTCAGGTGCGCGGCGATCTTCTTGTTGGAGAAGCCGCGCTCGATCAGCTGCAGCACTTCCATCTGGCGCTGGGTCAGGCCGGCGAGGTTGGTGCGCGTTGCCTGCCTTGGCCCCCGCGCGATATGGCTGACGCCGCTCTGCCGCATCAGGCCGCGCACATGCTGCGCTACCGGCCTTGCGCCAAGCCCTTCGAAAATGTCGAGCGCCTCGCGCTGCGCCGCCTCGTCGCCCTGCAGCAAGGCGAGCGCGCGCTCGAAGGGGGCGTCTATCCTGGCCCAGAACGCCGCGGCACCCCGCCAGTCGCCGGCAAGCAAAAGGCGATGCGGCTCGGCCATGCCGTCGATCTCGCCGGGATCGCTGTCAGGCGACAGAAATTGGCGCCAGGTTGCCAGCTCGCCAACCACGGCGCGCGTCGGCGACCGGCTTTCGGCAAGATCGATAAGGCGTAGCGCCTCGGCTCTGTCGCCCTGTCCTAGCCATGCGAGCTCCGCCATCACCGCCGCGTAAGGCGCCAGCCGCTGCAGCTCCATGCCTTTATCCAGGAACCGCTTCATCTCGTCCAGCACCGGCCCGGCTGATGGATCGCCGCGCCTGATGCGCAGTCTCGCCAACGCCACCAGCGAGGGGTAGCGCACCAGCGCGGTCGTCGCCTCGTCGTCAACGACATCATGCGCTATCGTCGCCGCCTCGTTCCACAGGCCGCGCCGCAGCAGCAACTGTGCCTGCACGCCGCGCATGTAGTCGCGCCAGGTCGCCAGATCGTTCTCGACGCAATAGGCGATGCCGCGGTCGAGGAAGGCTTCCGCCTCGTTGAGGTTGAGCCTGTTCATCTCGACGCAGGCGCAATTGGTGAATGCGCGCGCCGCATGCTCCTGGAAATTCCCCGCAAGGGCGATTCCAAGGCTGCGGGCGAGATCGCGTCGCCCTTTGGCGAAATCCAGCCATTGTCCGGCGGCGCCGACATTGTTGAGCGCGTGGCAGAGGATGTCCGGCCGGTTCAGCCGCTCCGCCAGCCCGACGGCCTTGGCTCCAAGCGAAAGCGTCTCGTCGAGCCTTTCGGCCAGCATCGCCAGCTGGGACAGGTTCGAGTAGGCCATGGCAAGCTCGGCGCTGTCGGGCGCCGTTTCCAGAAGCTCGACGGCCTGCACGCCGAACCGGTCCGCCGCCGCGCGGTCGCCGACGAGATAGGCGAAGCGCGACAGGCATCTGAGGCTGTCGCCTTCCTTCAGCCTGTCGCCAAGCGCCTGCCACAGCCGGCGCGCCTCGCCCTGCGCCTCCATGGCCGCGTCGATGCGGCCGATCAAATGGCATTCGAAGGCATGGCCTTCGTGCAGCGCCGCCTGGCCTTCCATCGGCAGGGCGTCAGAATAGCGCAAGGCGACCTCGTAATGGCCGGCGGCATCGCGATGCGCGCCGACGCGCGAGGCCTCGCGCGCGGCAAGCGGCGCAAGCGCGCGCACGGCCTCCAGGTTCTGCGCCTCCACCGCATGATGCACCAGCCTCGCGGTAGCCACATCCGGGTTCTCCTGCAGCGCTGCGAGCGCGCGCTGGTTGTACTCTCGCCGCCGGCTCGGCGTCAGCGCCATCTCGATGGCGCGGCGGGCGATCTCGTGCCGGAAGGCGTAGCCGTCGCCGAAATCCTCGAGCAGGCCTTGGCTGACGCATTCGGCGAGCTGACCGGCGGCGGCGATCCCGCAAAGGCCCTGCAGCGCCCAGCCGTCGGCGCGGCGCGGAAACACCGACACCGCGTCGAGCATCGAGCGGGCGCCGGGTGACAGCCGCTCTGCCCGCGCCAGCACCGCGTCGCGAACACTCGCCGGCAGCGCGGTGTCGCTTTCGGCGGTGAGCAGTTCCGTGACGAAGAAGGCATTCCCGGCGGTGGCCCGGTAGATGGCGCCGCCGTCGCGGTCGGCCAGCTCCGCTAGCGACAGCACCGCGGCCTCGCTGAGCAGCGGCACCTCGATACGCACGACATTGCCGGTCGGGATCTCGCCAAGCGCGCGGCGCACGCGCATCTGTCCCTCGCTGCGATCGGTGCGCGCCGTGATCAGAAGCAGGATGTGGGAGTTTGCAATGCGCCGGCCGAGGAAGCGGACGAAATCGAGCGTCGCGTCATCCGCCCAATGCAGATCCTCGATGACGAGCAGGCTCGGGCCTTTCGCCTCGAAGATGTCGAGCGCGTCGGAAAACAGCGGCAGCTTCTGCCCCTGCCGGTCATCGATCGCGCGCGGCAGTTCCCATTGCGCCTCGCGGGCGAGGTCGTAGAGCGGCCCCAGCGGGTCGGGGATCGACAGGTCCTCGCAGGCGCTGCGCAGCAACGTCACCCCTTGCCCCACATGACTCATGAAAGCCTCGGCCAGCGTCGTCTTGCCGGCACCGGCCTCACCCGCCAGCGCCGCGACGCGGCCACGGCCTTGTGCCGCGTCCGCCAGCAGGGCCTCCAATTGCCGCAGCTGCGTCTGCCGTTCCAGAAGCATCGTCAACTCTCTCACCAGTCGGAATTTTGCCATGGCGGCTTGCCGCCGCGATAGTACGGGATAGGGACTCGACAATGTGACCTTCCACACATTGAGGTGCCTCTCTCCACAAATAACGTCGCCAGCATGGGGAATCGTCCCACCCAATATGGGGAAAGGCTCCGATGCGCGGATTTTGCGAGCGTGGTTTTAGTCCGGCCGCGCTCGAACCGAGCGTCAATCAATTCATGAAAGGAAAACCAATCATGCCTCGCTATCTGGTTGAACGCACATTTCCCGACGGCCTCAATGTGCCGATGAACGATGCCGGCGCGACCGCCATGGGCGGCGTCATCGCCCGCAACGCCGAAAAGGGCGTGACCTGGGTGCAGTCCTTCGTCTCGCCCGACAAGTCGAAGAGCTTCTGCATCTACGATGCCCCCTCGCCGGAGGCGATCCGCAGCACGGCGCAGAAGAATTCGCTTCCCGTCGACAAGATCACGGAGGTGCGGGTCCTCGACCCCTACTTTTATCGCTGATCGAACAGCCGAGCGAGAGAACGATGCGCTTCAGACCGTCCCTGCCGGCGGCGGACCTGATGTCATGCCGGACAGCGAGGGAATACCCGCCCCGGCGGATATCCTCGCGCCACGGCACGGCTTCATCCGGCGGGCCGTGTCGGCGCTGTTTTCGCCTTTGCGAAACCGGCGCCGCCTTCCGCTCCCGCGGGATGACTATCTGAGACGCGACATCGGCCTCGAGGAGCGCGAGATGCCGCGCGAATATTGGGAATATTGGTGGCATCACCGCTGATTTTTGACCGGCGGGTCCGGGCAGTTCCGCCACAGCAATAGCAGGCGAGACAGGCATTTGCCGAACCTGGCCTTTGGCCGGCCGGCTCTGCCTTGCGCGCCTTAACCGAATTGGAGAGGAAAAAATGAGCATCCGCAATTGGAACAGAAGCCTGGTCGCCGCATCGGCGCTGGCTATCCTGGCAGTTGGCGCCGTCAGGGCCGAAACCATCAACCCGCTCGCCGAGAAGGTGCGGGCGGCCGACGGCCGCTTCGAGGACGTCGCGGTGGCGAAAGCCGAGGGCTATGCGCCGATCCCCTGCGCCAGCGGCCTCACCGGCGGCGCCATGGGCATCCACTACGTCAACGCTGCCTATCTGAAGGACGACGCCGTCAACGTCGCCAAGCCCGAGGCGGTGATGTACGAGCCGATGGCCGACGGCACGCTGAAGCTGATCGCTGTCGAGTACATCACCTCGAAGGGTCCGGCCTCGCTCGAAGGCCATCTGTTCAACTTCAACACGGCGCCCAATCGCTACGGCCTCGGCCCCTTCTACGAACTGCATGTCTGGGCCTGGAAGCAGAACCCCACCGGCGCCTTCGCCGACATGAACCCGAACGTGTCCTGCGACGCGATGAACGGGATGTAGGAGGCGCGCCCTTCCCTTCTCCCCGTCACTATACACGGGGAGAAGGAAGCTCCTCACCCAACCGTTTCTTAATGTGTTTCGAATACACCGAAACCTTGGAAACAGGCGGAAAACGGAGAGTATTCGGGGTGCGCTTTTCCGCGGCTACGACTGCCGGGCGGTTCTTGCCGCAGCGCTGGGTGCTGCGCATGCGGCCGCTGCTTGGCCGTATCGACGCCGTGCTGTTCACCGCCGACGAGCGCGGCGAAGCCGGCCGCATGTCGCTGATCGCCTTTTCCATCCGCATCGTCAGCGCCGTCATCGCCTTCATCAGCCAGGTGCTGATGGCGCGCTGGATGGGCTCGTTCGAATACGGCATCTTCGTGCTGGTCTGGGTGACGATGGTGATCGTCGGCAACCTTGCCTGCCTCGGCTTCCACACCTCGGTCATCCGTTTCATTCCCGAATATCGCGAGCGCGGCATGCTCGCCGAACTGCGCGGCATCGTGATGGCAAGCAGGCTGTTCGTGCTGGTCGCCTCGACGGTGATCGCAGGGCTGGGCGCGCTCGGCGTGTGGCTCGCCTCGCCCTGGATCGAGAACTACTACGTCGTTCCCTTCATCCTCGGCGTCATCTGCCTGCCGATGATCGCGATGGGCGATCTCCTGCAGGGGCTGGCGCGAGCCAATTCATGGGCGCTGTTCGCGCTATCGCCTACCTATCTCGTGCGGCCGGTGCTGATCCTGGTGTTCATGGCGGCAATGCTCGCCATGCACTACCTGCCCGACGCCAAGACCGCGATCTTCGCCTCGATCGCCGCCACCTATGTCACGACGCTCGGCCAGCTGATGGGCGTCATCTCGCGCATGGAGAGCAATATCCCGGCCGGACCGATGGCCGTGCATTTCGGCCAGTGGTTCCTCGTCTCGCTGCCGATCTTCCTGGTCGAGAGTTTTTTCTTCCTGCTGACCAATGCCGACGTGCTGATGGTCGGCGCCTATCTCGACCCCAATGATGTCGCCGTCTATTTCGCCACCGTGAAGACGCTGGCGCTGGTGCATTTCGTCTATTTCGCCGTCAAGGCAGGTGTTGCCCAGCGCTATGCGCAATTCACCCACGGCGAGCCGGAAAGGCTCGCCGCCTTCGCCCGCGAGACCGTCTCCTGGACCTTCTGGCCCTCGCTGGCGATGGCGCTGCTGGTGCTGGCGCTCGGCGAGCCGATGCTGGTGCTGTTCGGCCCGGAATTCACCGCCGGCTATCCGCTGCTTTTCCTGCTGGTCTTCGGTGTCGTCGCGCGCGGCGCCGTCGGCCCCTGCGAAAGCCTGCTCACCATGAGCGGCAACCAGAACATCTGCGCCGCCGTCTATGCCATGACGCTTGCCCTGAACATCGGTCTCAACGTGATCCTGATCCCGCTCTTCGGCCTCTGGGGCGCGGCGATCGCCACCAGCCTCGCCATGGTTTTCGAGGCCGGCGCGCTGTCCTTCACCGTCTGGCGCAAGCTCGGCATCGTCATGGCGATTTTCGTGCCTGCAAATAAGGAAGTCGCCTGATGGCCGCAGTTCCGTTGCTTGAAGAGACCAGCGGCGGCCCAGCCGGCGCCATGGTGTCGGGCCTTGCGGGCCTCGCCAGGGAGGCCGATCCCGCCCATATCGAGCTCTTCGCCAACAACCGGCCGGAGCGCAAGCTCGCGATCTATCCGGCTTCGGCCGGCTTCGACCTCGTCGAGGAGCTCGATTATCTCAGCGCCCGCACGATCGAGCCCAACGTCTTCTTCAACCCGCGCTTCGTGGCGCCCGCCATGCCGAGGCTCGAGGATCGCGAAGTGCGGCTGGCCGTGATCCGCGACGGCGACGAGTTCCGCAACCGGCTGCGGCTTCTGGTGCCGTTCTCGGTCGAGCGCCCGGCGATCCCGCTCGGCGTCCCGGTCATGCGCACATGGGCGAGCCCGTTCGGGCCGCTCGGCACGCCGCTGGTCGACCGCGACGATCCGGTCGGCGTCATCGAGGATTTCTTCTCGATGCTGTCCAGGCCGCATCTCAAATTACCGAAAGTGTTCGTGCTGCCCGACATGAAGCTGGACGGCCCGGTGGCGAGCCTGCTCACCTCCTTTGCCGACAGCCGCGGCCTGACCCTGGTCGTCACCGGCAAGGCCGAGCGCCCGGTGCTGGAAAGCGATGCCGACGGCGACGACTACCTCAAGGCATCGTTGCGCGCGCATCACTATCGCGAATTCCGCCGCCTCAAGCGGCGCCTCGCCGACCTTGGCAAGCTCGAGCATGTCGTGGCGCGCGGACCGGACGAGATCCGCCATGCCATCGAAAGCTTCCTGACGCTGGAGGCCGCCGGCTGGAAAGGCCGCGAGCGCACGGCCATGGCGATCGACCGCTACCGCGCCGCCTTCGCCCGCGAGGCCGTGCACAGGCTCGCCGAGCACGACATGTGCCGCATCCATTCGCTGAAGCTCGACGGCCGCACCATCGCCTGTCTGGTGGTCTTCGTCGAGGCGGGTGTCGCCTACACCTGGAAGACGGCCTATGACGAGACGCTGTCGGCCTATTCGCCGGGCACGCTGCTGATGCTCGAGGTGACGAAGCAGCATCTCGATGATCCCAACGTCGTCATGACCGATTCCTGCGCGGTGCCGGACCATCCGGTGATGAGCCGCCTGTGGATGGAGCGCCAACCTATGGGCACGCTGGTGGTCGGCCTGACGCCCGACGCCGACCGGCTGGCCCGCCAGGCGGCCTCGCAGCTCCACCTCTACCGCGAGACCCGCAACATGGCGCGCATCCTGCGCAACCGCATGCGGAGCCTGCTAAAAAGACGCTAGATGAAAGGCTGCACACCGGCTAAGGCATCCGATGGCCGGATCCGGCCGCCTTCACCACAAAGCATTTCCCAATGATCGAAACCTTCCTGCGCTTCGCCCGCCTCTGTGCGCCGCTTGTCCTGCTCGCCATGTTTCCGTCCCGGGCCCTGGCCGATACTTGTCCCGAGGATTGCTCCGAGCCTGCGCCGCCGCCCGTCAACATCTACAGCCACACCACCGCCGGCCATATGAGCCAGGCCGCGGCAGGTGCGTTGCCGCGCGTGTATGTGCCCAACCGCTCCTCGAACAGCGTCTCGGTGATCGACATGGCGACGCTGAAGGAAGTCGACAGGTTTCTGGTCGGCAGCAAGCCGCAGCACGTCGTTCCTTCCTGGGACCTGAAGACGCTCTGGGTGGCCAACAACGGCACCGGCAAGAACGGCAGCCTGACGCCGATCGACCCGACGACCGCCAAGCCCGGCAAGCAGGTTCCGGTCGACGACCCCTACAACATGTACTTCATGCCGGACGGCAGCGCCGCCATCATCGTCGACGAGGCCCTGAGGCAGCTCGACCTGCGCGATCCGCAGACCATGGCCCTGAAAGCGATCATCCCGACGCCGACCTGCCCCGGCATCAACCATGCCGATTTCGCGGCAGACAATTCCTATGCGATCTTCACCTGCGAATATGGCGACGGCGGCCTGGCCAAGATCGACCTCAAGAGCCAGAAAGTGCTCGGCCATCTCGATCTGTCGAGGATGGGCATGCCGCAGGACATAAGGCTCTCGCCCGACGGCAAGGTCTTCTACGTCGCCGACATGATGAATGACGGCGTCTTCCTGGTCGACGGCGACAGCTTCAAGGAGATCGGTTTCATTCCGACGGGAATAGGCGCCCACGGCTTCGTCGTCAGCCGCGACGGCAAGCGGGTCTACGTCTCGAACCGCGGCTCGCACAAGATGGAACAGGGCCGCGCCGACGGGCCGGGCAGCGTGACCGTGATCGACTTCACCACCCACTCGGTCGTCGCCCAATGGCCGATCCCGGACGGCGGCAGCCCCGACATGGGCAATGTCAGCGCCGACGGCAAGCAGCTATGGCTCTCCGGCCGCTTCGACAGCGAGGTCTACTTGATCGACACGACGTCAGGCGCCGTAACCAAGATCCGCGTCGGCGTGGAGCCGCATGGGCTGACCGTGTGGCCGCAGCCCGGGCGATATTCGCAGGGGCATACGGGGAATATGCGGTAAGGCGCTTTTTGGGTGGCCTGTCATCCGGAGCTCGCAGAGCGAAGGATGGTGCCCCTAGCCGGGATCGAACCAGCACTCCTTGCGGAACTCGATTTTGAGTCGAGCGCGTCTACCAATTCCGCCATAGGGGCTCAGGCCGGGCGGCCTGGATGGGCGCGGACTATACGGTTGGACGGGCTTTCGTCAACTGGCCTGTTGCCGATTTGCCGGCGCCGCCCGCGTCCCTGCCACAGCTTTTGGCTTCGTGGCGGCGCCGCCATTGTGCGGCGCGGAAAATCTTTCTAGACATGCGGCGTACCTGTGCCGAGACCCTCTGCTGCGGCGCTTTGGGTCCTTGTCTTCCTGCCTGTCGTTGCCCAAAACCGCTAAGCGCTTCGGGTGGCATGCATTAGGAGAGCCGATGCTTCGCGGACTTTACGACTGGACCCTGTCGCTGGCGGCAAGGAAATCGGCCGAATGGTGGCTGGCCTTCATCGCCTTCGTCGAAAGTTCCGTCTTCCTGGTGCCGGCCGACGTGCTCTTTCTGCCGATGGCGCTGTCCAAACCCGAACGCGCCTATCGCTATGCGCTGATCGCCACTGTAGCCTCGGTGCTGGGCGGCGTCTTCGGCTGGTTTATTGGCCACTATGCCTATGAGGCCGTGGCAAAGCCCGTCCTCGAATTCTACGGCAAATACGACGAGTTCGAGCAGATGCGGACTTCATCCGGTGTCGGCTTCATCATCCTGATGCTGGTCACCTCGGGCGCCGCACACCTGCCGCCGATCAAGGTGGTGACGATTCTCTCCGGCGTCATAGGCGTGAACCTGCTGCTCTTCATCGGGCTGGCGATCGTGGCGCGCGGCGCCCGTTTCCTGCTGCTTGCCTGGCTGCTGCGCCGCTACGGCGAGTCGATCAAGGAGTTCATCGAGAAGCGCCTGGGTATGATCGTCAGCGCCGGCGCCGCTGCCCTTATTTTGCTCTATATCGCGGTCAGATATGCCCACGGATAAGCCCAAGCGAACGGATCAGGACCGATGACAGCGACCATGAATGCCGACACCGGACGCCAGCGGACGCGCGCCGCGTTGTTCCTTGCCGTCGCCATGGCAGCCACCGTCGGCTCGGCGCTGGCCTTCCAGTACATCGGCGGCTACATCCCTTGCCATCTCTGCCTGGAGCAGCGCACGCCCTATTACATCGGCGCGCCGCTCATGGTGGTAGCTGTGGTTGCCTCGACGCTGCGCGCGCCGGCCTGGGTGACGCGCGGGCTGCTCGCGATCGGCGGCCTCCTGATGCTTTACGGCCTCTATCTAGGCGTCTACCACTCCGGCGTCGAATGGGCCTGGTGGCCCGGCCCCGCCGACTGCACGGCCGGCGCCGGCCCGGTGGACACCGGCGGCAAGGGCGTGCTCGACGCGCTCGACAAATTCGTGCCGCCCTCCTGCGACAAGGCGGCCTTGCGCATCCTCGGCCTGTCGCTTGCCGGCTGGAACGCCATCGCCAGCTTCATCCTCGCCGTGGTCGCCTTCCGCAGCGCGCTTTCGCGCGACTGAGCCGGCGCGACCCGGAACTCGCGGCACCCTGCCTGCAGCTGGATTTGAAGGTCGGCGCCGCCCCTCATTGCCCTGCCCGTCCTCCGCAGCAGCTGCGGAGGGTGGACCGGGCATTTCTCCCGTATAGTGACGGGGAGAAAGACGCCGTTATCAATGGTTTCGCCAATCATCAACGTTGCAGAATGGGTGCCGGGGTCGCGGACGGTTCCCTTCTCCCCGTCACTATACGGGGAGAAGGTGGCGGCAGCCGGATGAGGGGCAGCGCCAAAGATCGACAATTTGCGTGGCTGGTCGATTGTGCCGAACTCTACGGCTCCAGTTCGACATCCCAGTAGAGATAATCCATCCAGCTTTCATGCAGATGGTTGGGCGGGAACAGGCGGCCATTGTTGTGCAGGTCATGCACCGTTGGCTGATAGGGTTTTTGCAGCGGCCACATCTTGGCCTGCGCCGGCATCATCCCGCCTTTCCTGAGATTGCAGGGAGAGCAGGCAGCCACGACATTCTCCCAGGTCGTCGCCCCGCCGCGATGGCGCGGGATGACATGGTCGAAGGTGAGGTCGTCGGTGGTGCCGCAATACTGGCACTGAAAGCGGTCGCGCAGGAACACGTTGAAGCGGGTGAAGGCAGGATGCCTGGACGGCTTCACATAGGCCTTCAGGCTCACCACGCTCGGCAGCTTCATCGAGAAGGTCGGCGAGGAGACGGCATGCTCGTATTCGGCGACGATGTTGACCCGGTCGAGGAAGACAGCCTTGATGGCGTCCTGCCACGACCAGAGCGACAGGGGGTAATAGCTGAGCGGACGGTAGTCCGCATTCAGCACCAGCGCGGGAAGCCCATCCGGAGATACGGCAACCGTCACGTTGTTGGCCTCCTTGGTTCTAGAACCGAACGGCGCGGATACTGTAAGCCCGACATGACAGGGATGTGAAGCGGATTGTCGTTCGCCGAAAGGGTCAAAAACGCATGATTTTCATGCTTTTTTGGCGATCTCGACAGGAGGCGCCGCATCCCTGCCCTTCAATTCCCGATAATACGCCCAGAAAAGCCGCGACGCGACACCTCGCCACGGGCTCCATGATTCGGCCAGCCGAATCAGTGTTTTCTCCGGCGGACGGGGGTCGATGCCCAGCGCATGACCGACCGCCGTCTGCAGCGCGACATCGCGCGCAGGGAAGACATCGGGATGGCCGGCGGCGAAAAGCAGATAGCACTCCGCCGTCCAGGGGCCGATGCCGGGCACGGCCGTCATCGCCGCGATCGCCTCGCCGGCGTCGAGCGAGCAAAGGTGATAAAGATCGAGCCCGTCGGCCACGGCCTCGGCGATCGCGATCAGCCCGCGCTGCTTCGGCCGCGACAAGCCGGCCTCGCGAAAAATGTCCTCGCCGGCGCCAAGTATCTCCTCCGGCGTCAGCGGATCGACCAGCCTGGTCAGCCGGGCGAAGATGGCATCAGCGCTGGCGCGGGACACCTGCTGCGAGACGATGATCGAGGCAAGGCTGACGAATCCCGGCTCGGAGAGCCTCAGCGGCACCTCGCCCGCCATGCCGCGCACCTTCTCCAGCCGCGGATCGATCAGGCAGAGCGCGTCCAGTCCTGCCGCAATGTCGTCGAGCGAGGCGATGCGTTGCACGTTTGCTTGTTCCCTAGGCGCCCGCGAAGTGGCAATTGATGGTCTCTAACTATCAACCGGCAAAAGCGCCTTTCAACCCGAATGCCGCCTGAGACATGACGCTCCTGACATTCCGCTTCGCGCCCAGTCCCAATGGCGAATTGCATCTCGGCCATGCCTATTCGGCCCTGCTCAACCAGCAGATGGCGGCGCGGGCGGACGGACGGCTGTTGCTGCGCATCGAGGACATCGACATCACGCGCTGCACGCCGGAATTCGAGGCCGGCATATATCGCGACCTGAAATGGCTGGGCCTCGCCTGGGAAGAGCCGGTGCGGCGCCAGTCCGAGCATTTTTCCGAATACAAGGCTGTGCTCGACCGGCTGATCGCCGAGGAACTCGTCTATCCCGCCTTCATGAGCCGCGGCGAGATCCGCGCTTTCATTGCCGAGGCCGGGAAACGTGGCCGCGACTGGCCGCGCGACCCCGACGGCGTGCCGCTCTACCCGCCGCTGGATCGGGCCTTGTCCGTGAAGGAGCGCAAGCGGCGCATCGCCGAGAATGCGTCTTTCGCCTGGCGGCTCGACGTCGACGCGGCCATGGCGCGGGTGTCGGGTGCCCTGTCATGGACCGAGTTCACCGACGGGACCATGGTTGCGACGCACACCGTCGAAGCAAGGCCGCAGTCCTGGGGCGACGTCATCGTGGCGCGGCGCGACATCCCGACCAGCTACCATCTCGCCGTGGTTGTCGACGATGCGCTGCAGAGCGTCAGCCATGTCGTGCGCGGTCAGGACCTGTACGCGGCCACCGGCGTGCAGCGCCTGCTCCAGGAGCTGCTGGGCCTCTCGCCGCCGCGTTACTTCCACCATCGCCTGATTCTCGGACCGGACGGCAGGAAACTGTCGAAAAGCCTCAAGGACACCGGCCTTGCCGCACTTCGGGATGCGGGGACGTCGCCGCAGGAGATCAGGCGGCTGGTCGGGCTTTGATTAAAGGCGCGCCAGCCCGGCCTTGATCAGCGCCATCACGCTGATGAAGATGAAGGCGCCGCTCAAGCCCCATGCCACTGCGAGCCTGAGGTCCCTGAAGGTGATGCCGTGCTCGTTGGCGACCATCACTGCGACGAAGAACCCCAGCGTGAAGAGCAGCGTGTTGCCGGTCGAGCCGAAACCGTCGTCCTTCATGATGGCATCGAGCGCAGTGCCAAAAAAGAAACCGAAGACGGCAACGGTCGCGACCGCGAACAGAAGCCAAGTCGTACCGAGATGCAAAAGCATGTCTGCCCACGGCGTGCCTTAACGCCATGCCCCTCTGGCACCGTTTGTTGAATTCGAATGAGCTTATGGATCAACCGTTTCGTTTTGCTTGCCGAATTGAACGGCATTAGAGCAATTGCCGTCATCAACTTTTCACCCGCAGCCAGAGCCCTCGCGAAAATGCACAGCATCAAGCGGTTCATTCCCGCCTCTTTCGTCGTCCTGTGGACGACCGGCTTCATCGGCGCGCGTTATGCCATGCCGTGGGCGGAGCCTTTCACCTTCCTCGCCGTCCGCTTCGTGCTGGCGGCGATCCTGTTTGCGGGGCTGACCGTTCTCATCGGCTCGCGCCGGGCGACCCGCGAGGAGGCGCTTCACGCGACGGTGGCCGGCGTTCTCATGCATGGCGTCTATCTGGGCGGCGTGTTCTGGGCGATCCACCGGGGCATGCCGGCCGGGCTATCGGCGCTGATCGTCGGTCTCCAGCCGCTGATCACGGCGGTGCTTGCCGGCAAATTCCTCGGCGAGGCGATCCTGCCGCGCCATTGGGCGGGCCTCGAGGTCGGGCTTCTGGGCGTCGTTATCGTGCTCTGGCCGAAGCTCGGCATGATCGGCGGCGGCGTCACCGCGGCGACGCTGACGGCCTCGCTGGTCTCGGTGCTCGGCATGGCCGCTGGAACGATCTGGCAGAAGCGCTTCGCCTCCGGCGGCGACCTCGTTTCGGCGACGATGTGGCAGTATGTCGGCGGCTCCGTCGTGACGATCCTCGGATCGCTCGCCTTCGAGACGCGCACGATCACCGTCAACGGCGAGTTCATCTTCGCCATGGCCTGGCTGGTCCTGGTGCTGTCGGTCGGCGCCATCTTCCTGTTGATGGTGATGATCAGGGGCGGCGAGATGTCCAAGGTCGCTTCCCTTTTCTACCTGGTGCCGGCCGTCACCGCCGTCATCGCCTGGGCCCTGTTCGGCGAAGCGCTCAATGCGCTGCAGATCGCCGGCATGGCAATCGCCACGCTGGGCGTCGGCCTGGCCACTGCCCGCCGGAACAGGGCTCAGCCGACTCGCGCCCGCGCATCGAGATAGCGGCTGATCGCGGCGTTGAGCTCGCCGCCGAGGATGAAAATGGCCGAGATGATGTACAGGAACACCACAGCGATCATGATCGAGGCGAGCCCCGCATAGGTCGTCACATAGGACGAGAAATGGTCGAGATAGGTGGCGAAGATGGTCGAGCCGGCCAGCCAGGCGACCAGCGTGAAGACGATGCCCGGAACGATCGAGACAAAGCGACGCTTGCCGGCCGGCAGCCAGATATGCACCGAAAACAGACCGATGACGATGACCGTCGAGGCGATGACGTAACGCCATATGGTGATCGTGCCCATATAGGGCTTGATCCATTCGAGATGCGCCTCGGCCAGCCGCGCGAGCAGCGGCGCGAACACCAGAAGCACGCTGACGGCGAGAAAACAGGCCGTCGCGATCAGCACGAAAATGATGCTCTGCACCCTACGGTGGATGATGCCGCGCGTCTCGGTCACGCGATAGGCGCGGTTGAGCGAGGTGCGCAGCGCCTCGATGCCGTTCGAGGCAAAGTAGGCGGCCAGCAGCACGCCATAGGTCAGAAGGTCGGTGCGCCGCACGGTGAGCACGTTCTGCACCTCGCGCGCGATTGGCTTGGCGATCTGCTCCGGCCAGGTGTCGAACACCAGATGCACGGCCGTGTCGGCGAAGGCGCGCGCGCCGAAGAAACTCGCAAGCGTCGTGGCGAAGATCAGGAACGGAAACAGCGCCATCAGCGAGGTGATTGCCAGATGGCTGGCCATCGCCCAGCCGTCGTCCGTCGTGAAATGGCCGATCGCATCGTAGAGGACGCGCTTGATGGCGACGATATTCCTGAGCAAGGACCCGCGCTCCGCTCGATTGTGTCGACGCCGCGAATATGGGAAGTGATTGCGGCAAATGGCAACCCCGGGGTCAGACAACGTTGCCCACCGCTGAACAGTTGCGCAGCATCATCGTCACCGGCGCCTCCTCCGGCATAGGCGCCTATTGCGCGCGGGCATTGAAGGCGGAAGGCTGGCGCGTGTTCGCCACGGCGCGCAAGCCGGCCGACATCGCCGCGCTCAAGGCGGACGGCATCGAGGCCTTCTATCTCGACTATCGAGAAGCCGACTCCATCGCCGCCCTGGTCGATGCCGTGCTGGGGCGCACGGGCGGCACGCTGGCGGCGCTGTTCAACAATGGCGCCTACGCGCAGCCGGGCGCCGTCGAGGACCTGCCCGTCGAGGCGCTGCGCGAGCAGTTCGAGGCGAACTTCTTCGGCTGGCACGACCTGACCCGCCGTGTCGTGCCGGTCATGCGCCGCCAGGGCCACGGCCGCCTCGTCCACTGCTCTTCGATCCTGGGGCTCGCCCCGGTCCGTTTTCGCGGCGCCTATTCGGCGTCGAAACATGCCATCGAAGGCTTGATGCTTTGCATGCGCCAGGAGCTCGAAGGCAGCGGTATCCATGCCTCATTGATCGAGCCGGGGCCGGTGACCTCGAAGATCGCCAGCAACGGCCTGGCCTGGTTCTTGAAAAATATCGACGTCGAGAACTCCGTCCACCGCGCCGACTACCAGGCGCAGCTTGCGCGGCTGCAGGCCGGCGGCAGCGTCTCGCGTCTGAAGCCCGGACCGGAAGTGGTTCATGCCGCCTTGCGCCACGCGCTTCTGTCACAGCGCCCACGTCCGCACTATGTGGTAACGGTGCCGGCCAGAATCGGCGTGGTGCTCAAGCGCATCCTGCCGGCATCAGCGCTCTACCGCGTGCTCGCCAGGCGCGCCTGACCAAAACCGAACTGGAGCCCGCCCATGGCAACCGTCTTCAACATCCTCGCAATCGTCGTCATGGCCGCCGTCGTGGTCGTGCTGATTCGCGGCCTCATCAACATGATGCGCGGCGGCTCCGGCTTCACCTCGAACAAGCTGATGCAGGCCCGCGTGCTGCTGCAGTTCATAGCCTTGGTGCTGATCATGCTGACCGTCTACTTCACCCGCAAGTAACGGGCCGGGAGGGCGACGTGGTCAAGCTCAACAAGATCTACACCCGCACCGGCGACGACGGCACCACCGGTCTCGGCAGCGGCGAGCGGCGGCTGAAATCCGATCTGCGCGTCGAAGCCTATGGCACGGTGGACGAGGCTAATGCCTGCATCGGCATGGCGCGCGTCCACACCGCAAAGGATCATCCGGCGATCGACGCCATGCTCTCCCGAATCCAGAACGACCTTTTCGATCTCGGCGCCGATCTTGCGGTGCCCGACGAGGGCAAGCCGCTCGACTACGAGCCGCTGCGCATCGTCGCCGCGCAGACCGGACGTGTCGAAAAGGATATCGATGTTCTCAACAAGGACCTGCAGCCGCTGAAGTCCTTCGTGCTGAACGGCGGCACGCCGGCCGCCGCCGCCCTGCATCTGGCGCGCACGGTGGCGCGGCGCGCCGAGCGCGTCATGGTGGCGCTGGCGCAGCATCCTGCCGAGCACGTCAACCGCGAGGCGCTGAAATACATCAACCGCGTCTCCGACTTCCTGTTCGTCGCGGCGCGGGCGGTCAATGACAACGGAAATGCCGACGTGCTATGGGTTCCCGGCAAGAACCGCTGACAATCGGGTATGGCGGGAGGGTCCGATGTTCATCCCGCTCTACGACACCAACAGGCTGCGCCACATCCGCCTGCAATATGTGACGATCGGCCTGATCGCGGTGAATGCGCTGGTTTATCTCGCGACCACGCTTGGCGGCGAGAACTTCACCAACGCCGCGGTGCTCGGCCTCGGCTTCATCCCTTCGGTGGTCCACGACAAGGTCGAGCTGTCGCCCGAATTCGTCGTCATTCCCGAAAGCCTCAGCTATCTCACCTATTCCTTCCTGCATGCCGACATCTTCCACCTCGGCGGCAACATGCTGTTCCTGTGGGTGTTCGGCGACAATGTCGAGGATGCGCTCGGCCATATCCGCTACCTGATCTTCTACCTCGCCTGCGCGGCGGCGGGCGCTTTCTTTCAAGGGTTGGTTGGCTGGGATTCGCAGGTGCCGTTGATCGGCGCCTCCGGTGCCATCGCCGGCGTGGTCGCCGCCTATCTGATCCTCTATCCGAGGGTTAAGGTGTGGGTGCTGGCTTTTGCCCGCATCCCCTTGCGCATTCCCGCCTTCATCCCGCTCATCCTCTGGATCCTGTTCCAGATCGTGATGTTTGCCGCGGGCGGCGAGGACCAGATTTCCTGGGCCTGCCACATCGGCGGCATCATCGCCGGCGCCGTTCTGGTTCTGGTGCTGCGCAGCCGGGGCGTGCCGCTGCTTGCCGGCGCCGACGGCGAGCCGGACCCGACGCCGAAGGTCCAGCAGGTGCCGGTTCCGACCGAGCCCGGGGCAACCCCCGAAACTCCGGCGCAGCCGGCGCCGCAATGGGGCCGCGGCGCGGCGTCCCCTCGGGACTGAACCGATTTGAGTGCGTCGTGCATATTGACGCGCCGGATTGCCGCCACTACGGAAACGCCCACCACACTGGACGGATATTCCGCCCGGAATGTCGGCTTTCGACAACTCTGACAAGGCGCACACTGCTATAGCGCGCCCGACTATCTCAGGAGAGGTGACAGGAAAATGAAGATCCTTGTGCCCGTGAAGCGGGTTGTGGATGCGAACGTCAAGGTCCGGGTCAAGGCCGACGGACTGGGCGTGGAGCTTGCCAACGTCAAGATGGCGATGAACCCGTTCGACGAGATTGCGGTCGAGGAAGCGATCCGGATCAAGGAAGCCGGCAAGGCCGAAGAGATCATCGTCGTGTCGATCGGCCCGCAGCAGGCGCAGGAGACGCTTCGCACCGCGCTCGCCATGGGCGCCGACCGCGCCATCCTGGTCAAGACGGATGAGCAGACCGAGCCGCTGGGCGTCGCCAAGGTGCTGAAGGGCGTGGTCGAGGCCGAGAAGCCCGGCCTCGTCATCCTCGGCAAGCAGGCGATCGACGATGACTCGAACCAGACCGGCCAGATGCTGGCGGCACTTTTGGGCTGGGCGCAGGGCACCTTCGCCTCCAAGATCGAGCTCGGTGGCGACAAGGCCAAGGTTACGCGCGAGGTCGATGGCGGTCTGCAGACGGTGGAGCTGAAGATGCCGGCGATCGTCACCGCCGACCTTCGCCTCAACCAGCCGCGCTATGCCTCGCTGCCCAACATCATGAAGGCCAAGAAGAAGCCGCTCGACGAGAAGAGCCCGGCCGACTACGGCGCCGACGTCAAGCCGCGGCTCAAGGTGATCAAGACCGAGGAGCCGGGCGGCCGCAAGGCGGGCGTCAAGGTCAAGAGCGTCGCCGAGTTGATCGAGAAGCTGAAGAACGAAGCCGGCGTTCTGTAAGGGATCGGGAAAGGACAAGAAAAATGGCAATTCTCCTCATCGCCGAACACGACAACGCAACCCTTTCCGACCAGACCGCCAAGGCGCTGTCGGCGGCCCTCCAGATCGGCTCCGACGTCGACGTGCTGGTTGCCGGCAAGGGCGCCAAGGCCCCTGCCGACGCCGCTGCCAAGCTGAAAGGCGTTCGCAAGGTGCTGCTGGCCGAAGCCGATGAGCTCTCCGAGCGTCTGGCAGAACCGCTGGCCGCGCTCGTGGTGTCGCTCGCCGGCTCCTATGACACGATCGTCGCGCCGGCCACCTCGGCCGGCAAGAACGTCGCGCCGCGCGTCGCGGCCCTGCTCGACGTCGCGCAGGTGTCCGAGATCATCGAGGTGGTCTCGCCCGATACCTTCAAGCGGCCGATCTACGCCGGCAACGCCATCCAGACCGTGCAGTCGACCGACGCCAAGAAAGTCATCACGGTGCGCACCGCCTCCTTCTCGGCCGCGCCCGAGGGCGGCTCGGCTTCGGTCGAGACGGTGAACGCCGCCGCGAACCCCGGCCTCTCCTCCTTCGTCGAGAACAAGCTCTCCGAGAACGACCGTCCGGAGCTGACCTCGGCCAAGATCATCATCTCGGGCGGCCGCGCGCTCGGCTCGTCGGAAAAGTTCCAGGAAGTGATCCTGCCCGTCGCCGACAAGCTCGGCGCCGCCGTCGGCGCCTCCCGCGCGGCGGTCGACGCCGGCTACGCCCCGAACGACTGGCAGGTCGGCCAGACCGGCAAGGTGGTCGCCCCCGATCTCTACATCGCCGTCGGCATCTCCGGCGCCATCCAGCACCTCGCCGGCATGAAGGATAGCAAGGTCATCGTCGCCATCAACAAGGACGAGGAAGCGCCGATCTTCCAGGTTGCCGACTACGGCCTCGTCGGCGATCTCTTCGTTATCCTGCCGGAGCTGCAAAAGGCGCTTTGACGCGTTCTGCTTAGGCATATTAAAATCCGAAGGGTGGGGTAGACGAAGTCGCCCCGCCCTTTTAGTTTGCACTGCACAAAAAGCAGGCCGTGAAAGGCCTGGGCAATTCCGGGAAAAGTGGGTAGCGGTTTTCCGTCGGGAATTGCGACAAACAAAAAAGGCAATTCCAGGAAAGGGCGCAGCGTTGTTGCGTCCGGAATTGCGGGAAACAAAGAGATGGGAGCGTTTCCGTGCGTCGCAGAAGCGGAAATGCTCCAGACGGGATCGGGGTAATGAGCAAGATCGAGACGATCGGCATTGTCGGCGCAGGTCAAATGGGCGGCGGTATCGCCCATGTCGCGGCGCTGGCCGGCTACAAGGTCCTGATCCACGACATCTCGTCCGACCGGATCGAGAAGGGCATCGCCACTGTCAGCGGCAACATGGCCCGCCAGGTCGGTTCGGGGAAGCTCGAGGAGAAGGCGCGCAACGAAGCGATGGCGCGCATCTCGTCAGCTACCGCCATGGCCGATCTCGCGGCTGCCGACCTCGTCATCGAGGCGGCGACCGAGGACGAGACGGTCAAGCGCAAGATCTACGCGCAGCTCTGCCCGCAGCTCAATCCGGAGGCGATTCTCGCAACCAACACCTCCTCGATCTCGATCACCCGGCTCGCCGCGCAGACCGACCGGCCGGAGCGCTTCATCGGCATACATTTCATGAACCCGGTGCCGGTGATGAAGCTGGTCGAGCTGGTGCGCGGCATCGCCACCGAGGACCGGACCTTCGAGGCCGCCAAGACGTTCGTGAACCGACTCGACAAGACGATCACCGTTTCGGAGGATTTCCCGGCCTTCATCGTCAACCGCATCCTGCTGCCGATGATCAACGAGGCGATCTACACGCTCTATGAGGGCGTCGGCACGGTCGACGCCATCGACACCGCGATGCGGCTCGGCGCCAACCATCCGATGGGGCCGCTGCAGCTTGCCGACTTCATCGGTCTAGACACCTGCCTGTCGATCATGCAGGTGCTGCATGAGGGCCTGTCGGACTCGAAGTATCGCCCCTGCCCGCTGCTGGTGAAATATGTCGAGGCCGGCTGGCTGGGCCGCAAGACCGGCCGCGGCTTCTACGACTATCGCGGCGATCATCCGGTGCCGACGCGCTGATCCTCCCGACCAAACGCTCTCCGTCGCGGCGCTCAGGATGCCGCGGCAAGCGGCAGCGGCGCCGCGTCGTCTTTCGAGGCTTCGTCCGGGGCCGCCGAAACGCAACCGCGTCCGGCCGCCTTGGCGGCATAGCAGGCGGCGTCCGCTCGAGCGATGATCTCGTCCGCCTCGCCGCAGCCGGCGCGGATCGGCGCGAGCCCGATGCTGGCGCCGATCGAATGCGGCCGACCGTCCCAGCTGAAATTCAGGTTGCGGATGGTATCGATGATGGAGCGCGCCGCTATTGCAGCCCGTGCCGGTGCGCTTGACTTCAGGATGACGGCAAACTCGTCGCCGCCCAGACGCGCGACGATGTCCTCGGGCCCGAGCACATTGCGGATCGCATCGGCCACGCGTTTCAACAATGCATCGCCGGCGGCATGGCCGCCGGTGTCGTTGACCGCCTTGAAATGATCGAGGTCGACGAACATGAAGTGGTGCTCGCCGCCGGTGAGACGGCACCGATCGACCAGTTCCTCCATCGTGCGGATGAAGCTCGAGCGGTTGGCGAGCCCCGTCAGCGCATCATGGGCGGCGGCGTAGGCGAGCTGGCGCTGCAGGGCGCGCGCGTCGGTGAAATCCTGGAAGACGATGACCAGCCCGCAGAATTCGTCGCGGTCGTTCATGATCGGCGAGACCACCTGGCGGATGCTGCAGCGCGTGTCGTCGCGCCGGATGAGAACGGCGCGGGCGTTCTGGTCGCAATGGTGGCGATCGCCGGCCGAAGGTCGCGTCAGGCCGATCCTCTGCCCGCTTTCCTCGTCGACCGCCTGGTAGACATGGCCGAGCACCTTGCCAAGCGCCTCGCCGCTGGCAACGCCGGTGAGCTTTTCGGCGACCGGGTTCATAAAGGTGATGCGGTTGGCGGCATCGGTGCAGATCACCGCGTCGCCGATCGACTGCAGCGTCACCCTGAGCCGCTCCTTCTCGTCGGCCAGCATGGCGGCGGAAACCTTGAGCCGTTCTTCGGCTTGCTTGCGCTGGGTGATGTCGGTCAGGCTGCCAATGGCGCGTATCAGCCGGCCCTCGGCGTCGCGCTCGATCGTCTTACCGCGGTCGAGGATCCAGACCCAATGGCCGTCCTTGTGACGCATCCGGAACTCGGCCTCGAAGAAAGGCGTCTCGCCGGCAAGATGCGCCCGGTCCGCCTCGGCGACGCGCTCGCGGTCGTCCGGGTGGATCATCGTCAGCCAGCGGTCGGGATCGCCGTCCAACTCGCCATCGTCATAGCCCAGCATCCTGACCCAGGTCTCGGAGTAGGTCGTGCCGCCCCTGCGCATGTCGAGGCTCCAGACGCCTTGTCCGGCGCTGGTCAGCGCGAAGTTCCAGCGCGTTTCGGCTTCGGCGATGCGCGCTTCGGCCTGCTTGCGCGCATCGATGTCCTCGATCTGCGACACAAGATAAAGCGGGCGACGGGTTTCCTCATCGCGGATGACGGACCCGGCTAGCTGCGCCCACACCGGGGTGCCGTCCTTGCGGAGGTAGCGCTTCTCGAAATGGAAGGAATCGATCTTTCCCTCGTTCAGCGCGATCATCGTCTCACGGCCGATCCGCAGATCGTGGGGATGCGTGATCTGGAAGAAGGTCAGCGCCTCGATTTCCGCGCGGCTGTAGCCGAGCATCGCGGCGAAGGCGGGATTGGTCTGAAGGATGCGGCCATCGAGGCCGACGATGGCGACGCCGATCGCCGAATCCTCCATCGCGCGGCGAAAGCGCTGCTCGCTCTCGGCGATCTGCCGGCGGTCGTCGATGATCTTCCGGATGAACAGCGCCGAGACAAACAGCGTCACGGCCGTGACGGCGACGGATATCTGCAGGCAGACCCTCAGCGCCTCCGAGCCGAGCTCCAGCGCCGGCAACAGGACCGATGCAGTCAGGGTAACGAGCCCTGCCGCCATCAAGAGGGGCACGGCGCGCTTGCCGGCCCGCGGACCTTTCCAACTCAACCACGCCAAAATGCGATCCCACCCAATGCGCAACTGCGCGTCGCCACAACCCTCGCGGATCGATTTTAAGGAATGGTTGCGTAAGCGGCGGCGGCCACTCCGCTAACCGGCAAACAATTGCCGGCATGATTAAAGATCGGTGTGCGATCCTACCAGCGAACGAAAAGCCGCCCACCAAGCGCGCCGAGCGCGGTGAGGAAGGTGATCGCGATCGTGTACCAAGTGGCGACGAACAGCGGCGAATCGTCGAAGCAATGCGCGGCATAGAAGGTCGCCGCCAAGCCACCAGCCAGAAGACCCGCGATAGCGCCGGCCAGCACCGGCCGCGTCGGCGCGCCATAGCGCAGCATGCCGAGGAAGATCGCCAGCGGGCCGATGCCGATCAGCGGGATGAAGCTCATGCAGATCATCATGTTGGAGCCCACGAGCCGCCTGCCCCACTCCGCCTCCGGCACGACGAGAAGCTCCAGGATCACGGCGATCACGACGAGCACGGGCGCGGCGAGCATCCATAGTTTGGCGCGCCTGCTCGCCTCACCGGGCGTCGACAGCGCCCGGACCAGGGCGAAGGCGCTGGCCGTGAGCGCCAGGGTGAAGACGAACTTCGACATGAAGCGCATCGTGTGCATGGCCGGCATGATGTCCGGGCGCGGACCGATGGTCATGAAAAAGACCATCGCCGCGACCACCACCGCCACGCCGACGGCCAGGCACCAGGCCAGGCCAAGCGGCATCGCCTTGTTGCGGGCATCAGCGTCCAGCGCCTTGATGAGGTCCTCGGTTCTCATGTCACTGTCGTCCGAACCTTTTGGCGATCGCGGCAAGGCCGCGATGCAGCGACACCCGCACCGCCGTCTCGCTGATGCCGAGCTTGGCTGCCGTCTCGCCGATCGAATGGCCGTCGACCGAGATCGAGGAAACCACGGAGCGCTGCGCAGGCGGCAAGCCGTCTAGAGCCCGGTTTATGTCGCGCTCGCTGACCGTCTCCGCTTCCGGCTCGGCGAAAGACTCGGCGATCTCGTCGATCTCGACCTCGATGCGCCGGCCTCGCCGGCGGAAGGCATCGATCAGCTTGAAGCGGGCGATCGCATAGACCCATGGCAGCACCGGCGCGTCTTCTCGCCACGTGTGCCGTTTGACGTGAATGGCCAGCAAGGTTTCCTGCACGACATCCTCGGGGTCGACCCCGCCCTGAACGATCTTGCGCCGGACGAAGCCGCGGACGAGGGCGGCTATCCGGTGAAGAAAGTCGGCATAAGCCCTTTCGTCTCCCGCGATCGCGGCCCTGAGCAGCCGGGAGAGCTCGGCTTCGTCCTTGCCGGTCACAAGAGTGTACCCCCGATGTTCGCGTCTCGGCCCTGGTTTGTTACGTGGCCGGCGAAATAATGTCCAAGCCAAAGTGCCGGAAAATCACGAAAGTTTGCGGCGCGGCGACTGATTGAAGCAGCATCACAATGTTGACTATGCTAATCAGGTATTGATAGGTGCAGCCGTGCCCGAACCCTGTCTCCAGATGTGAGGACGATGCCCATGAAACTTGCCCTTTTGACCCTTACCGGCGCCGTCGCGCTGACGGCGAGCCTGATCGCCGGTCCGGCCCTGGCCGAGGATGCCGGCATCATCGTCTACAACGCCCAGCATGAAAGCCTCGCCAAGGAATGGGCGAAGGGCTTCACCAAGGAAACCGGCATCAAGGTGACGCTGCGCAATGGCGGCGACAGCGATTTCTCCAACCAGATCGTCGCCGAAGACGCCGCGTCGCCGGCCGACGTGTTCCTGACCGAGAATTCGCCGGCGATGGCGCTCGTCGAGGCGGCCGGCCTGTTCGCGCCGGTCGATGCCGAGACGCTGGCGCAGGTGCCGCAGGAATACCAGCCCTCGACCGGCAAGTGGGTGGGCGTCGCAGCGCGCAGCACCGTCTTTGTCTACAACAAGGACAAGCTGAAGGAAGACCAGTTGCCCAAATCGCTGCTCGACCTCACCGATCCGAGCTGGAAGGGCCGTTGGGCCGCCTCGCCGTCCGGCGCCGATTTCCAGGCCATCGTCAGCGCTCTGCTCCAGCTCAAGGGCGAGCCCGCGACGACTGCTTGGCTGAAGGCGATGAAGGAGAACTCCACCACATACAAGGGCAACAACACGGTGATGAAGGCGGTCAATGCCGGCGAGATCGATGGCGGCGTGATCTTCCACTATTATTATTTCGGCGACCAGGCGAAAACCGGCGAGAACAGCAAGAATATCGGGCAGCACTATTTCAAGAAACAGGATCCGGGCGCGTTCGTGTCGATCTCCGGTGGCGGCGTGCTGGCTTCGAGCAAGCATCCGAAGGAAGCCCAGGCCTTCTTGAAATGGGTCACCGGCAAGGGCGGCCAGGAGGTGCTGAAGACCGGCACATCCTATGAATACGCGGTCGGCAAGGGTGCCGAGTCCAACCCGAAGCTGGTGCCGCTGGCCGACCTGCAGGCGCCGAAGGTCGATCCGGCGACGCTGAACTCCAAGAAGGTCATCGACCTGATGACGCAAGCCGGCTTGCTTTAGTTCGCGTTCGTCCTAAAAGGACACCGACCGTGCTCCTGCGGGAATTCGCTTTCCGCGGGAGCGCTTTTGTTTTGGAGATGGCCTCGTCGATGACGATCAGCTGCCTTTCCGGCCGCGTTCGCGGTTCATCGGATCGCCTGCGTCCGTCGAGCCTGGTGATGCATTCCCTCTGATGGTATCCGCGATCGACCTCACGCCCTCAGGCCTGCCGGCTGCCGCAAGGCAGCGCCGGCGGTCCACGTCGTGGATCACGCTGGCCGCCGCCCTCGTCTCGCTGATCGCGCTGCTGCCGCTTGCCTTCATCGTCTGGACGGCGATCCAGACCGGCTGGGAAACGGTCGTGGCGCTGATCTTCCGTCCTCGTGTCGGCGGACTCCTCATCAACACTGTCCTGCTCGTCGTCGTGTCGGTGCCGGTCGCCATCGTGCTGTCGGTCGCGCTCGCCTGGCTGACCGAGCGCAGCGATCTGCCTGGCAACCGGCTGTGGTCGTGGCTGTCGGTTGCGCCGCTCGCCATTCCCGCTTTCGTCCACAGCTATGCCTGGATCAGCCTTGTGCCTGGCCTGCACGGGCTCTGGGCCGGCGTGCTGGTCTCCGTCATCGCCTATTTCCCGTTCCTCTATCTGCCGATCGCGGCCGCGCTGCGCCGGCTCGACCCTGCGCTGGAGGATGCCGCGGCCGCGCTTGGCCTCGGCCCGTGGCGGGTCTTCGCGCGTGTCGTGCTGCCGCAATTGAGGCTCGCCATCTGCGGCGGTTCGCTGCTGGTCGGCCTGCACCTGCTTGCCGAATACGGCCTCTTTGTCTTCGTTCGCTTCGACACCTTCACCACGGCGATCGTCGACCAATTCCAGTCGACCTTCAACGGCCCGGCGGCCAACATGCTTGCCGCCGTGCTCGTCGCCTGCTGCTTCGTGCTGCTTGGCTTGGAAGTGATCGTGCGCGGCGAGGAGCGTTATGCGCGCGTCGGCTCGGGTGCGGCGCGCCAGCAGCAGCGCACCCGGCTCGGCCGCGCCATGCTGCCCTGCCTGCTGCTGCCCGCCGTCACCGCGCTGCTCACGCTCGGTGTGCCCTTCGTGACCGTCGGCCGCTGGCTGCTCGCCGGTGGCGCCGATATCTGGCGCTGGGACGAGATCGGCCTGGCACTCGGACAGACGCTGTTCCTCGCCATCGCCGGCGCGCTGCTTGCCACCATCGCCGCGATGCCGATGGCCTGGATCTCGATCCGCGCGCCGGGCCCTTTGCAGCGCCTGCTCGAGAGCTGCAACTACATCGTCAGCTCGTTGCCAGGCGTCGTCGTCGCGCTAGCGCTGGTGACTATCACCGTGCGTATCGCGCTGCCGCTCTATCAGACGCTCTTCACCATCCTTTTCGGCTATGCGCTGATGTTTTTGCCGCGCGCGCTGGTCAGCCTGCGCGCTTCGATCGCGCAGGCGCCGGTGGAGCTCGAGCGCGCCGCCTCCAGCCTGGGCCGCCCGCCGCTCAAGGCGCTGTGGGCGACGACGATCCGGCTGTCGGCGCCGGGTGCTGCGGCCGGCATGGCGATGGTGGCGCTCGGCATCACCAACGAGCTGACCGCCACCCAGATGCTGGCGCCTAACGGCACCCGCACGCTGGCGATGGCGTTCTGGTCCTACAGCGGCGAGATCGACTACGCCTCGGCCGCGCCCTACGCCTTGATCATGGTTGCGATGTCGCTGCCGATGACCTGGGTGCTCTACGTCCAGTCAAAGCGGATGGCCGGCCGATGAGCTTCCTCGAACTCAGCGGCGTGACGAAACACTATGGCCCGGTGGCGGCGCTCGCCGGCGTCGACCTCACTGTCGAAGGCGGCAGCCGCACCGCGATCGTCGGACCCTCCGGCTGCGGCAAGACCACCTTGCTGAGGCTGATCGCCGGCTTCGAGGCGCCTGATCGTGGCCGCATCGCGCTCGACGGCAAGGTGCTTGCCAATGGCGGCGCGGCCGTGCCGGCGCATCGCCGCGGCATCGGCGTGGTCGCGCAGGACGGCGCCCTGTTCCCGCATCTCACCATCGCCGACAATATCGGTTTCGGCATGGCGCGAAACGCCGAGAAGCGCGCCGAGCACATCGTCGAGCTCGCCTATATCGTCGGGCTGGACAAGGCCATCCTGAAGCGCCGTCCGCACGAGCTTTCCGGCGGCCAGCAGCAGCGTGTCGCGCTGGCCCGCGCCATGGCGATGAAACCCCGGCTGATGCTGCTCGATGAGCCGTTCTCGGCGCTCGACACCGGCCTCCGTGCCTCGATGCGCAAGGCGGTAGCCGAGCTTCTGGAGGAAGCCGGGATCACCACCATCCTGGTCACCCACGACCAGGCCGAGGCGCTGTCCTTCGCCAGCCAGGTGGCCGTCATGCGCGACGGCCTGTTCTCGCAGGTCGGCACGCCGCGCGAGCTCTATTTCCAGCCCAAGGACAGGATGGTCGCCGAGTTCCTCGGCGACGCAATCATCGTGCCGGCCAGGATCGCCGGCGGCTTTGCCATCTCGCCGCTCGGCCGCATCGCCGTCGACACCGCAGAGCGGCGCGATGTCGCCCGCATCATGCTCAGGCCCGAGCAGGTGGTCCTCAAGCGAACCTCGCGCGAAGGCATGTCGGGAACGCCGGACATGCTGTTCGGCGAAGTGACGGACTCCGAATTCGCGGGCTCGGTCTGCACCATCGCGGTGCGACTGCTCAACAGCCCCGATCCGCCGGATGCGGCCGCGATCGGCAACACGCCGCTCATCCTGCGCAAGACGGGCATGGATGCGCCGGCGGTCGGCGAGATCGTGCGCCTCACCGTTATCGGCAAGGCGCACGTGTTTGTCTAAAACGGCGGGCTGGCGCGGTTGCTCTACCGTACCCTCTCGCCGGTGGCCGGCGACCAGAGCGGCCAGCTCTCCAGGAAATCATGGCTGTGCACGATGACGCGCGGCCCGTCGATCAGGATGATCGAATAGGCGGGCGGCGCCTGCTCGACCACCTCGTCGCCCACCAGGTCGAGCATGAAGCGGGCATGCAGGCCGCGCTGAGCCGAGAACGGAATGCCCGCGACCGTGCCGGCGATGTCGCGATGGACGTGGCCGAAGAAGATGTAGCGGACATTGCCGTGGCGGGTGAGCATGTCGAGCAGCCGCTGCGGCTGTTCGAGGCCGAGCGGATCGAGCAGCGCGAGACCGAGCTCGACCGGCGGATGATGCAGGAACAGATAGGCTGACCGGCCCTCCGCTTCGGCAAGCCGCGTGTCCAGCCACGCAAGCCGGTCGTCGCACAGTTCTCCCGTGACGCGGCCTTCGGCCAGGCTGTCGATGAACACCAGCCGCCCCTCGGGCGTATCGAAGACCGACTGCGCGAAGCCGTTGCCATCGGTTCCGTTTTCCGGAAAGGCGGCAATGAGGTTGGCACGGCGGTCGTGGTTTCCGGGCAGCAGCCGGTAGGGCACTAAGAGCCGGCTGAGCGCGGATCTCAGGTCGGCATAGCTTTCCGTATCGCCGGACTCGGTCAGATCGCCGGTAAAGACGCAGAGCGCCGCATCGCCATTACGGGCATTGATATGGTCGATGCAGCGGTCGAGCCGCTCATGCAGATTCGCGCCGAAGCGGACCTCTCCCCGACGGCCGAGATGGACGTCGGTAACCTGGATGATCTTCATTCCATGAACCCTCAATCAATCTTGCAAAAGCAGCCGGCCGCTTACAGTGCCGGCTCTGGCACCGAAGCCTTGAACACGTCGAGCCGGCTTCCGGTCTCCGACGAGAAGAAATGCAGGTCGCTCTCGGCGAATTGCAGTCCGATCGCGCTGCCTGGCTCGGGATGGACGGTCTCGGAGGTCACCACCGAGAACGGCGCTCCGTCGAGATCGACATAGACGACCCGGCCGGCGCCAAGCTCTTCGACCAGATCGACCGTTGCGGCGAGCGCGCCGGGCGTACCCGGCGCCACCATGCGCACGGCCTCGGGCCGGATGCCGACCGCGACTTTCGAGCCCACGGGGAGGCCCGCGCGGGAAACCGCTAGCCGCCGGCTGCCGCCCAGAAGCGATAGTCCTTCGAGCGTGACCGTGCCTTCGAGCATGTTCATGGCCGGCGCGCCGACGAAGGTCGCCACGAAGCGGCTCGCCGGCCGGCTGTAGACTTGCGCCGGCGTGCCGACCTGCTCGACGCGGCCGCCATTCATCACCACCAGCCGGTCGGCCAGCGTCATCGCCTCGACCTGGTCGTGCGTGACGAAAACGGAGGTGGCGCTGAGCCGCCGGTGAAGTTTGCGGATTTCCGAGCGCATCTGCACGCGCAATTTGGCGTCGAGGTTGGAGAGCGGCTCGTCGAAGAGGAAGACCTTGGGCTCGCGGATCATGGCCCGACCCATGGCGACGCGCTGGCGCTGGCCGCCGGAGAGCGCCATCGGCTTGCGGTCGAGCAGATGCTCGAGCTCCAGGATGCGGGCGACGGCCTGGATGCGCTGGACGCGTTCGGCTGCGGGAACGCCGGCCACCTTCAGCGAATAGCCGATGTTCTGGGCGACGCTCATATGCGGATAGAGCGCGTAGTTCTGGAACACCATGGCGCAGCCGCGCTCGCGCGGCTCGAGCTTGTTGACCACGGCGCCGTCGATGGCGATCGTGCCGTCGGAGATCTCCTCCAGCCCCGCGATCATGCGAAGCAGCGTGGACTTGCCGCAGCCCGACGGCCCGAGGATGACGACGAACTCGCCGGATGCGATGTCGAGATTGACGCCATGCACGACCTCAATCTTGGCATAGCTTTTCCTAACATCGCGGATGGTGATGGAGGCCATTTTATCGTCTCCCTATTTTTCGGTGGCGATCAGGCCGCGCACGAACCAGCGCTGCATCAGCACCACGACGATCAGCGGCGGCAGCATGACGATCAACGTGCCGGCCATGGCGATATGCCATTCCGGCGCGCCGCCGACATTGGGAATGAGCTGCTTGAGCTCGGTCACCGCCGTCGCATGTGACCGATCGGTGGTGATGAGCAGCGGCCACAGATACTGGTTCCAGGCCCACAGGAACATGATGGTGCCGAGCGCGGCCATGTTGTTGCGCGACAGCGGCAAGAGGATGTCGATGAAGAAGCGCAGCGCGCCGGCGCCGTCCATGCGCGCGGCTTCCGTCAATTCGTCCGGCACCGTCAGGAAGAACTGGCGGTAGAGGAAAGTGCCGGTGGCGGTGGCGATCAGCGGCATGATCAGGCCGGTGTAGGAATTGAGCAGCCCGAGGCTGAGCGAGACCTGCACGCCGGAGATCTTCTCGATCAGCCAGCTGATCCCGGTCACGTCCATGATCGCCTGATAGGGCGACAGCACGTTGGCGACCACGGCGTAGGTCGGCACGATGCGCACTTCGAGCGGCAGCATCAACGTGACGAAGATCAACCAGAAGATCAGCATCCGCCCGGGATAGCGGAAATAGACGATCGAGAAGGCGGTGAGCGCCGAGATGATCACTTTGCCGGCGGCGACGCCGGCCGCCATGACGAAGCTATTGAAGAGCTTCGGGCCGAGGTCGGCCGTCGTCCAGGCGGTCTTGATGTTGACCCAGAAATCGCTGCCCGGCAGCAGCGACATCGGCACGTCATTGACGTCCTTCAGATTGTGCGAGGCGGCGATCGCCACGATGACGAACGGCGCCACGCAAAATACGAAGCCGACGAACAGGATGAGATGCGTGAAGAAGTTGAGGATCGGGGTGCGCTCGACCATGGCCGCCTCAGCGATAGTGCACGCGCCGCTCGATGAAGCGGAATTGGAAGATGGTGAGCACGATGATGAGCAGCATCAGGATGATGCTCTGCGCGGCGGCGCCGGAATAATCGAGGCCTTTGAAGCCGTCGGAATAGATCTTGTAGACCATCAGGTTGGTGGCGTTCGCCGGGCCGCCGGCAGTCATGATGTCGACGATGCCGAAGGAGTCCTGGAAGCTCTCGGTGATGTTGATGACCAGGAGGAAGAAGATCGTCGGCGTGATCAGTGGGAACTGGATGTCCCAGAAGCGGCGGATGACGCCTGACCCGTCCATCGCCGCCGCCTCGATCAGCGAGCGCGGGATGGCCTGCAGCGCGGCGAGGAAGAAGATGAAATTATAGCCGACATATTTCCACGAGAAGGCGATGATGACGGAAGCCATGGCGTCGGCGCCGTTGAGGCCGGGATCCCAGAAGCCCGGCCAGACCTTGTTGACGGCGGCCATGAAGCCGGCCTCGGGCGCCAGGATGAAACGGAATGCCATCGCAAGCGCCGGCGCTGCGATGCCATAGGGCCAGATCAGCACGACGCGGTAGAGACGTGAGCCGGCAAGCTGGCGGTCGGTCAAGGTGGCGAGCACCAGCGCGATGAGCATGGCAAGCCCCGTGCTGATCCCGGCAAAGACAAGGCTGGCGGTGATCGAATTCCAGTAGTCGGCATTGGCGAGGATCGAGCGGAAATTGTCGAGGCCGACCCAGATGTTGCCGCCGCCCCAGGGCTGCTGCAGCGTCAGCGACCAGTAGACCGCCTGCCCGGCCGGCCAGTAGAAAAAGGTGAAGATCAGGATGAGCTGCGGCACCGCGAACAGGATGCCGATCGTCCATTTGCCGAAAGTGACGCGTTTTTCCATCGATCCGCCGAAGCCGTCGAGCGGCTAGCCTGATAAGAAACGGCCGCCCGCCAATTGAAGCATGATCCCGAAAAGTGGCAACCGGTTTTCGGAGAAGATCATGCTCAACAAGAATCGGCGAGCGGCCACGAATTGTCGAGGCTTAGGGAAGCGTCTTGTTCGGGTAGGTCTGCTGGAAGCGGTCGAGGATGGCGTCGCCGTTCTTGACCAGCGCGTCGATGCCGTCCTGCACGCTCTCCTTGTTGGCGAAGATCGCCTGCATCTGCGTGCCGAACTCGGCGCGGATCTGGGTGAAGTTGCCGAGCCGGATGCCGCGGGTGATCTCGGTCGGCTCCGAGGCGGTCAGGCTGGCGATCGCCACTTCACGGCCCTTATAGGGCGCCTTGTCGTAGAAGCCGCTGGACTTCATGTATTCGAAGCCCGACTTCGTCACCGGAATATAGCCGGTGTTGGTCGACCAGAACAAAGCGGTCTTGGGGTCGTGGATGAAGTTGAGGAAGGCCGCGGCACCTTTGTACTCCGCCTCCGACTTGCCGGACAGCACCCACAGCGAAGCGCCGCCGACCAGCGAGTTCTTGCGCTCGGTGCCGGCATAGACCGGCAGCTCGGCGACATCCCAGTTCATGCCTTCCTTCTGGGTCTTGCCGACCGTGCCGTGATCGCCGACCGAGGTCATGATGACCTGGCAGGTGCCGGTGGCGAAGGCCTGCACCATATCCTGGCCGAGGTCCTTCGACTTGATCTTGATCAGGCCGTCGTCATACCACTTCTTGAGATCGGTGACATACTGGACGAACGTGGTCTTGTTCATTTCCAGGCGGGCGTCGAGGCCGTCATAGCCGTTGTTCTTGGTGGCGATCGGCTGATTGTGGATGGCAGAGAACTGCTCCATCAGCTGCCAGCTCTCGTTGCCGGAGATGTTGATCGCCATCGGGCAATCATAGCCGGCGTCCTTCAGCGCCTTGACGTCGGCGCCGACGTCTTCCCAGGTCTTCGGCGCTTCGGTCTTGCCGATCTTGGCGAAGGCGTCCTTGTTCCAGTACATCAGCGCCGTCGACGAGTTGAACGGGAAGGACAGCATCTCGCCCTTCGACGTCGCATAGTAGCGGGCGATGCCGGGGAAAAAGTCGCTGTAGTCGATCTTGTAGCCGTTCTCTTCCATCAGCTTGTCGGCGGGCTTGTAAGCGCCCGACAGCATCATGGTGGCGGTGCCGACGTCATAGACCTGGACGACGGTGGGCTGCTTGCCGGCGCGGAAGGCGGCGATCGTGTTCTGTAGCGTGGCGTCGTAATTGCCCTGGCTGGTGCAGACCACTTCGTAGTCGGACTGCGAGGCGTTGAAGTTCTTGCAGAGCGTATCGACGACGCGCGCCAGATCGCCCGACAGGCCGAACCAGAAATCGAATTTGACCGGCTCCGCAGACGCAGGAGCCGCGAGCGCAGTGCTGAGCGCGCCGGCGGCAAGGGCAGCAAGGCCCCGCTTGATGATGGTCATGGTTTTTCCCTCTTGAGTGGCAGTTTCACAAGGTTTTGCGCAAGTCCTTGCCCGCTCTCTTAGAGAAGGTATGTGACAGTTCTGTTGTGGGCTTTGCGGCCTGTGGACAGCCAGTCTCTCCTCCCCCTCGGCGGTCGCGCCGGCATGAAATCGTCATATCGGCGGTCTAGCAAGCTAGGGCGCTTAAGAGCAGCGTAAAGACCTTCTTGGTTAACCGGCTAAATTTTGGCGAACGCCATGCTTGTCCCGCAACTGACCCATGTGCCGATCGCCGACCGCCTGGCGATGCGGGAAGGTCCACGCGACAGCGCCACCCATATGCGCCACGCGGCCGCCATTCCGGCATTGGGCGAAATCGAGATCGGCGGCAGGACCTCCCGCGACGGCGCCGGTGAAAGCCTGACGGTGATGGCCTGGAACGTCGAGCGGCTTCGCCATGTCGAAGCGATCGCCGCGACGATCGCCGGCCAGGCGCCGGACGTGGTGCTGCTGACGGAGGTCGACAAGGGCATGGCCCGCTCCGGCAACAGCCATCCGCTGAGCCGGCTTGCCGATCGGCTCGGCCATGCCTTTGCCTACGGCGTCGAGTTCGTCGAGCTCGGCGCCGGCAATGCATCGGAGCAGACGGCAGCCGGCAAAGCCGAGAATACGGAAGGCTTTCACGGCAACGCCGTGACCAGTGTTGTCCCGCTCAACCGGCCGTTCCTCATTCGCCTGGATGCCGCCGGCGGCTGGTTCCGGCCCGAGCGCGGCCAGCCACGCATCGGCGGCCGCATGGCGATCGGCGGCCAGGTGCTGCTCGACCAGCGCCGGGTGACGGTCGTCTCGGTGCATCTCGAAAACCGCACCGATCCCGCCGGTCGCGCGGACCAGACACGCCACCTCCTCGACGCTATCGACAAATACGATGCGCAAGCGCCGGTGCTGATCGGCGGCGATTTCAACACGCTGACCGCCAGCCATGAGGAGCGGCACGACGACCCGGCCGCATGGCGCGCGCGGATCGCGGCCGAACCCGATCGGTTGATCGAGGTGGTACGCCGCGAACCGCTGTTCCAGTTGCTTGCCGAACGCGGCTACAGCTGGCGCGACGCCAACACGCTCGACCGGCCGACCCAGCGGCGCGCCGCCGGCGATCCGACGCCGATCGGCCGCATCGACTGGTTCTTCACCCGTGACCTGGTGGCAAGCGCGCCGGCCACTTTGCCGGCACTGTTGCCCGATGGCAGCCCGAGCGCCGAGCATGACGCGATCGTCGTGACCGTTCACCTTGAATGACGGCTGGTCAGGCGCCGCACAATACAACCTGAGAGGCCCGCTGCAGTTGCGGGCGCGCTAATCGATTCTTCAGTCGTCGAGCCCTAATCAATCTCGACTTGATTGATGCGGGAAGATCAGGTGAAGCAAGATGTTGACCGTCTATAATTGTATCGTGCATGAGCACGATCTGAGATTGGTCGCGCTTGCGGCGCTGATCTGCGGAATTTCGTCTTTTTCTGCGGTCAATCTTCTTCGCCATGTCCAGCAATCGACCAGTCGAAATCGCTATGCCTGGCTGCTGATTGCGGCCACGGCCACCGGATTTGGCATATGGGCGACGCATTTCATCGCCATGGTCGCCTTCACGCCGGGAATACCCAACGCCTATAACGCGGAGCTCTCCGCGCTGTCGCTGGCCGCTTCCGTCATCCTGACCGCCGCGGGAATGTGGATCGCCACCATACGCGGCGGCATCGATCACTACCTTGTCGGCGGCGCCGTGCTCGGCGCCGGCATCGCAACGATGCATTATACGGGCATGGCAGCGTTCGAGGTCCAGGGCAGGATCGTCTGGAATGAGCTGCTCGTCGCGCTTTCGCTGGTGGCGGGCGTCACGCTTGCATCGCTTTCGCTGATCGTCGTGCTGCGGCGACCGTCGACCCTGGCGACGATCGCCGCCGCCGTCCTTTTGACGCTGGCGATCTGCACCCTGCATTTCATCGCCATGGCGGCTGTCTCGATCTACCCGGACTCATCGATAGAGATCTCGCAATTCACGATCGCGCCGATGTCGCAGGCCTTCGCCGCCGCCACGGCAAGCATCATCATCCTGGTGCTCTCGGCCGCCGCGCTCCGCATCGATCTGCGCTTCCGCCGCCACCGGGTCGAGGCCGAACGCATGCATGGGCTGGCGAATGCCGCCGTGGAAGGGCTGATCGTCTGCGACGGCAGCCGCATCGTCAGCGCCAACGACAGCATCGCGGCGCTGAGCGGCATCGCCGCCGGCACGCTGAACACGATGACGCTTGGCGATCTCTTCGGCGAGCGGATCGCCTCCAGCATCGCCGGCGGCAACGCGCAGGCGCAGGAAGCCGAGCTGCGCAGCCTGGACGGCACCCGGATCCCCGTCGAGCTGATCGCCCGCAGCATCGACTATTGCGGCAAGCCCCACAACGTCGTCGCCGTCCGCGACATACGCGAGCGCAAGAAGGCCGAACAGGAGATCATTCGCCTCGCGCATTTCGACCCGCTGACCGGGCTTGCCAATCGCCGCAGCTTCACCGGCCGGCTCGAAGCCGAGATCGCCGCGGCGGGCGGCAACGGCAAGGGCGGGCAGCTCGCGCTCATGCTTCTCGACCTCGACCGGTTCAAGGAAGTGAACGACCTCTTCGGTCACGCCGCCGGCGACGCCGTGCTGCAAAGGGTGGCGCAATGCGCTTCGAGCGTGCTCCGCCAAGGGCAGATGCTCGCCCGCCTCGGCGGCGACGAGTTCGCCATCATCGCCCCGAACCTTCCCGATCCGCAGGCAGCCGGCCGCATCGCCGAGGCGGTGCTTTCCAAGCTGCGTCAGGAGAGCCAGCTGTCGCCCGGCGGTGAGCTGGTGTCGGCGAGCATCGGCATCGCCCTTTGCCCGCTGGATGCCGACGAGCAGGCGGCGCTGGTCAGCCATGCCGATACGGCGCTCTACCGCGCCAAGGCCGAGGGCAAGGACACCTACCGCTATTTCGAGGCTTCGATGGGTGCGGAGACGCGCGACAGGCGCGCCATGGAGCATGATCTGCGCCAGGCGGTGGCGCGCGGCGAGTTCCGGCTGGTCTACCAGCCGCAGAAGGAGATCAGCAGCGGCAAGATGATCGGTTTCGAAGCCTTGATCCGCTGGCATCATCCCGAACGCGGCAATATCCCGCCGTCCGTTTTCATTCCTGTGGCCGAGGACAGCGGCGGCATCGCCCAGATCGGCGAATGGGTGCTGGCGACGGCTTGCGGGGAAGCCGCGCGTTGGAAAAATCCGCTGACGATCGCCGTCAACGTCTCGGCGGTGCAGCTCCACAACCCGAATTTCAGCCGCAAAGTGCACGAGATCCTTCTCCGCACCGGTCTTGCGCCTGGCCGGCTGGAGCTTGAAGTGACCGAGACGGCGCTTATCAAGGATATGCCGCGGGCGCTGGCGACCTTGCGGCAGGTCAAGGCGCTTGGTGTCCGCGTCGCGATGGACGATTTCGGAACCGGCTATTCGTCCCTGTCCAACCTGCGCGCCTTCCCCTTCGACAAGATCAAGATCGACGGGTCCTTCATCAAATCGGTCGACAGGAACGGCCAGGTCGCGGCCATCGTGCGCGCCGTGCTGGGGCTGGGGCGCGGCCTCGGCCTGCCGGTTCTGGCCGAAGGCGTCGAGACGCTCGACGAATTGCGCTTCCTCGATGCTGAGGACTGCGAGATCGGCCAGGGATACTATCTCGGTAGGCCAGGCCCGATCGAAACCTTCAGCGAGCTCACCGGCGTGCCGGCGCCGGCTGCCAACGATCGCGTCATGTCGCGCGGCGGCAGCATTCTGATGCTGGAACCGGCCGCAGCATCGCGCTCGATCTGACGGTTATTCGATCCAAGGTCAGCGACGCAAACCCGGCTTCACTCGTTCGGGATCACGGTCCGAGCGCGGCTTCCACCAGCCGCTTGGCGTCGGGGCTCGACCATTCCGCCGGGCCGTTCATATGCGCGATCAGGCAGCCTTCGCCGTCGATCAGCATGGTGACGGGCAAACCCAGCGCCAGCCCGCGCGTCTTGACCTCGTTGAACAAAGCTATCGTCGGATCCCGATAATAGCCGAGCGTCTCGACGCCGATTTCCCTGAGGAATTTCTTCGGCTTGGCGTCGTCTCCGGTGTCGACATTGACCGCGACGACCTCGAAGGCGTTGCCGCCCTTTTCCTTCTGCAGCGCATCAAGCGCCGGCATTTCGGCGCGGCAGGGCGCGCACCAGGTCGCCCAAAGATTCAGCAGCACCGTCTTGCCGGCATGGTCGGCGATGGTCATCGGCTTGCCGTCGGGTCCGTTGAAGGCAAGGCTCTTCAGCGATTGCGGCGGGTCCGCGGGCTGCAGCGCCGCGACCTGGCCGACGGCCTTTGCCGCGACCTGCCTGGCATGCTCGGCCTTGGCCTTGCAGGCGACGTCGTCCTTGCCGTCGGCACGCGCGGCGGCCTGGGACGGGGCGTTGTTGCCAGAACCGCTCTCGCTGACATATACCGCGACCGCGCCGGCCAGCACGCCCGCCACCAGGGCGGCGAGGATGAGGCGCGGGGCCGGGAAGAATTTATTGCCGTCTGCCATTTTCTTAAAAACTGCTCCAGAGCACGGGTTATAGCGATGAGCGACAAGAAGGCCAGCAACCAGATGTGGGGCGGACGTTTTGCCTCGGGTCCGGCCGCGATCATGGAAGCGATCAACGCGTCGATCTCCTTCGACCGCAAACTCTACGCGCAGGATATTCGCGGATCGATCGCCCACAGCGAGATGCTGGCGCAAACGGGCATTATTTCGGCGGCCGATCAAGAAAAAATCGCTCACGGCCTGGACACGATCCTGAAAGAGATCGAAGCTGACAGGTTCGAATTCTCGACCAAGCTCGAAGACATCCACATGAATGTCGAGGCGCGCCTTGCCGACCTGATCGGCCCGGCCGCCGGGCGGCTTCACACCGCCCGCTCGCGCAACGACCAGGTGGCCGTCGATCTGAGGCTCTGGGTCAAGGAGGAATGCCAGCGCGTCGCCCGGGCGCTGAAGGATCTGATCGCCGCTTTCCTCGAACGCGCCGAGGAGCATGCCGCAACCGTTATGCCGGGCTTCACCCACATGCAGGCGGCGCAGCCGGTGACCTTCGGCCATCACTGCATGGCCTATGTCGAGATGTTCGGCCGCGACCTCTCGCGCGTTCGCGACGCCATCGAGCGCATGGACGAAAGCCCGCTGGGCGCCGCCGCCCTTGCCGGCACCAGCTTCGCCATCGACCGCCACATGACGGCGAAGGCGCTCGGCTTCCGCGAGCCGATGCGCAATTCGCTCGACAGCGTTTCCGATCGCGACTTCGCGCTCGAGTTCCTGTCGATCGCCGCGATCTGCGGCACGCACCTGTCGCGGCTTGCCGAGGAGATCATCATCTGGTCGACGCCGCAATTCGGCTTCGTCCGGCTCTCGGATTCCTTCTCCACCGGCTCCTCGATCATGCCGCAGAAGAAGAACCCGGATGCCGCCGAACTGGTGCGCGGCAAGACCGGTCGCATCAACGGCCATCTGGTCGGCCTGCTGACAGTGATGAAGGGCATGCCGCTGACCTACGGCAAGGACATGCAGGAGGACAAGGAATCGGTCTTCGACGCCGCCGAGACGCTCGACCTGATGCTGGCCGCCACCACCGGCATGGTGCGCGACATGACCGTGAACGCCGCCGCCATGAAGAAGGCCGCCGGCGCCGGTCATGCCACGGCGACCGACCTTGCCGACTGGCTGGTGCGCAATCTCGGCCTCCCCTTCCGCGAGGCCCATCACGTCACCGGCCGCGCCGTCGCTCTTGCCGAGGAGAAGAAGGTCGGGCTGGAAAGGCTCTCGCTGGAGGACCTGCGCTCGATCCATCCCGGCATCACCGAGGGCATCTTCTCGGTGCTTGCCGTACAGAATTCGGTGAAGAGCCGCGTTAGTTTCGGCGGCACCGCGCCGTCCGAGGTGAAGAAGCAGATCCGCTATTGGAAAAAGCGGCTCGCCAAGGCGTAATGCCGGGATGCAATGCGCCGAAAACTCGGCTAAAAGCGGCGGCTGGACAAAACAGTTTCGAACGGATGGATCGATGACCCGAGGCAGGATTTTGGTGACGCTCGCGCTGCTGGCGGCGGTTGTCACCGTCACGGCCTGCGGCAGGAGGGGCGGCCTCGATACGCCTTACGAGGCTGCCGTCCAGGCCCGCAAGGATGCGGAAAAGGCGAAACAGCCGCTGCCGCCCGAGCCGGAGAAACCGGTCAAGGACAAGAAGTTCATTCTCGACCCGTTGCTCTAGAGTCGATGAGATCATCCGATCTCATCGTGCTCCAATTTTCGGACCTTTTCCGTGAACCATTTCGACTACCGCGACGGCGTGCTCTACGCCGAGGATGTGGCCATCCCCGATATCGCCGCCAGCGTCGGCACGCCCTTCTATTGCTATTCGACCGCGACGCTGACCAGGCATTTCCGCGTCTTCAGGCAAGCCTTTGCCGGCCTCGACGCGCTGGTCTGCTACGCCATGAAGGCCAATTCCAACCAGGCAGTGCTGAAGACGCTGGCGAGACAAGGCGCCGGCGCCGACGTGGTGTCGGAAGGCGAATTGCGCCGGGCGCTGGCAGCCGGCATCCCGGCGAGCAAGATCCTGTTTTCGGGCGTCGGCAAGACCGCGCGCGAGATGGACTTCGCGCTCACGGCCGGCATTCTCTGCTTCAACGTCGAATCCGAGCCGGAGCTGGAATTGCTGTCGGCGCGCGCGACCGCGCTCGGCAAGGTGGCGTCTGTTTCGCTGCGCATCAATCCGGATGTCGATGCCAAGACCCACAAGAAGATCTCGACCGGCAAGGCTGAGAACAAGTTCGGCATCCCGTGGCAGCGGGCGCGCCAGGTCTATGCCCGCGCGGCGGAGCTCCCCGGCATCCGGGTGACCGGCATTGACACCCATATCGGCAGCCAGATCACCGAGCTGCAGCCCTTCGACGACGCTTTCGCGCTGCTGGTGGAACTCGTCGGCGTGCTGCGCAGCGACGGGCACGCCATCGAGCATGTCGATCTCGGCGGCGGCCTCGGCATCCCGTATCGCGTCGACAACAGCCCGCCGCCCTTGCCAGACGCCTATGCCGAGATCGTCAGGAAGCACGTCACCCGGCTCGGCCTGAAGGTGATGTTCGAGCCTGGCCGGCTGATCGTCGGCAATGCCGGCATCCTTGTCTCCGAGGTAATCTACGTAAAGGAAGGCGACGCCAAGAACTTCCTCGTCGTCGACGCCGCCATGAACGACCTGATCCGGCCGACGCTCTACGACGCCTTCCACGACATCAAGCCGGTGGTGCAGCCGCCGGCCGCCACGCCGCGCATGAAGGTCGATATCGTCGGGCCCGTCTGCGAGACCGGCGACTTCCTCGGCCTCGACCGCGATCTGCCAAGGCTGGAGGCCGGCGACCTCATCGCCGTCGCCACCGCCGGTGCCTATGGCGCGGTGCAGGCCGGCACCTACAACACCCGGCTCCTGGTGCCGGAAGTGCTGGTCGACGGCGACCGCTTCCATGTCGTGCGGCCGCGCCAGACCTACGAGGAGCTGATCGGGCTCGATTCGCTGCCGGACTGGCTGAAGTAGCGAAGCGCTAGATCCTCTGCTGGATCAGCGCCTTCGCTTCGGCGATCCTATCCTCGTCGCGGCGATAGAATATCCATTGCTTGGCGCGCTTGGCGCTGAGCAGGCCCGCCTGGGTCAGCACGCGCATATGCTCGCTGAGCGTGGCCTGGGTGATGCCGAGCTTTTCGGCGATCAGCAGCGCGCAGACGCCGTCCTCGACCAGATCGCCATCGGCTTGGCGCGGGAAATGCGCGCGCGGATCCTTCAGCCAATCGAGGATCTGCAGCCTACGCTCGTTAGCCATCGCCTTGAAGATTTCGACCTCTTGCATTTAGCCATTTTGCTAAGTTACTAATTGAAGTCAATCCCGAGGAGCAATTCATGCTGGAAACAAGCACGCTGGACAAAGGGACGATCACGCGCGAACGCATTGCCGCCGTGGAACCGCGTATCCGCCCATATGTCCGCCACACGCCGGTGATGCGCGTCGACATGGCTGACTTCGGCCAGCCGGCCTTTCCGGTCGATCTGAAGCTCGAATGCCTGCAGCATTCCGGCTCGTTCAAGGCGCGTGGCGCCTTCACCAACCTGCTCGAGCGGCAGGTGCCGGAAGCCGGCGTCGTCGCCGCTTCGGGCGGCAATCATGGCGCAGCCGTCGCTTATGCCGCCATGAAACTCGGCCACAAGGCCACCATCTTCGTACCCGAGGTCAGCCCGCCGGCGAAGCTGGAGCGCATCCGCGGCTACGGTGCCGAACTGGTCGTCGGGGGCGCGCGCTACGCCGAGGCGCTGGCCGCCAGCGAAGATTTTGCCGAAAAGACCGGCGCCTTGCAGATCCATGCCTTCAACCAGGAAGAAACGCTCATCGGGCAGGGCACGCTCGGCCTTGAGATCGAAGCCGACCTCCCCGAGCTCGACACGCTTCTCGTCGCCGTCGGCGGCGGCGGTTTGATCGGCGGCATCGCCGCCTGGTTCTCGGGTCGCATCCGCATCGTCGCCATCGAGCCCGAGGGGGCGCCGACGCTTTACCGCGCGTTCGAGGCCGGCAAGCCGGTCGATGCGCCGGCCGAGGGGATCGCCGCCGATTCGCTGGCGCCGAAGCGTGTCGGCGAAATGATGTTCCCGATCGCCGAGGCCTTCGTCGAGCGCTCGATCCTGGTCGGCGACGACGACATCGTGGCGGCGCAGAAGGCGCTCTGGGATCGCGCCCGAATCATCGCCGAGCCCGGCGGGGCCGCCGCCTTCGCCGCAGTGCTTTCCGGCCGCTACACACCGGCGCCTGGCGAGCGCGTGGCCGTTCTGGTCTGCGGCTCCAACACAAATCCCGCGAATTTCTGACCATAACCGGGGCGAACCTCTTCACGATTTCGGAACCCGCCTCGCCTTTGCCGTGTTTGCTGGTATTCTTCTGCTCATGAGGTTCGGGCTATCCCGCCCGGGCAGGAAGGGCCGATGACGGAACGACCCACTTCCAGCGGCGAACGCGGTTTGGCCGGGCGTCTTGCCTTGAGCCGGCTGGCGACGCGGGCCTCGATGATCTTCGAGCGTGGCTGGCCGTTGCTGCTGCCGCTGGCGGTGGTCGCCGGCCTGTTCCTCAGTGTCTCGTGGCTGGGCCTGTTTCAGCGCCTGCCGGATCTGGCGCGGATCGGCCTCCTGATCCTGTTCTCTATCTCGGCGCTGGCGGCGCTCTATCCGCTGCGCTTCTTCCGCATTCCTTCCTCCGCCGAGGTCGACCGGCGCATCGAGGCGGCGAACGAGCTGCTGCATAGCCCCGTGCAGGTGCAGACCGACCGGCCAAGCGGCGCGGAGAGCCTTTTCTCGCAGGCACTGTGGCGCGAGCACCAGAAGCGCATGGCCGAGCGGCTCTCCAGCCTCGGCGCCGACAGGCCGCGCACAAGCGTGCCGGATTACGACCGCTGGGGCCTGCGGGCCGTGGTGGGACTGCTGTTCGTCACCGCCTTTGCCTTCTCATTCGGACCGTTCGGCGGCAGGATCAGCGACGGCTTCGTCGCCAGCGCCGCGCGCGATACCGTGCCGCCGCGCATCGATGCCTGGGTGACGCCGCCCGCCTATACCGGCAAGCCGCCGCTGTTTTTGACCGCCGACGTCAATCAGGCCGCGCGCACCTTCAGCGTCCCGCAGGGCAGCGACGTCTCCCTGCGCGTCACCGGCGGAACCGGCGAGGAGACGCTGAACTATGCCGACGCAAACGGCAACGACCGCGCCATCGAACCGGCCGCGCCGAAGGGTGTCACGCCCGCCGCCGCCCAGACGGGATCCAAGGTGCGCCAATTCTCCGGCAAGCTGAACGCCGACGGCACGCTGACGCTCAAGTCCGGCGAGGACGACCTCGGCCGATGGGCCTTTGCCATCATTCCGGACAAGCCGCCGACGATCCGTTTCGTCGGCGAGCCGAAGCGCGCCGTCAACGGCGCCATCGAGCTCAACTACCAGATCGACGATGATTACGGCGCGGCCTCCGCCAAGGCCGTCTTCGAGCTGTCGGATCCGCCGCCGGCCAATGCCCATCCGCTCTATGGCCCGCCCGACATGCCGCTGACGCTGCCGCGCCGCGGCGGCAAGGCGAACGCGGCCAAGACGACCAAGGATCTGACCGAGCATGTCTGGGCCGGCAGCAACATCAAGCTGACGCTCACCGCCACCGACGATGCCGGCCATACCGCCACCAGCGAAACCAGGACGCTGGTGATGCCGGAGCGGCCCTTCTCCAACCCGCTGGCGCGCGCCGTGATCGAGCAGCGCCGGCTGTTGGCGCTCGACGCCAACGCCAAGCCGCGCGTGCTCGATCTGATGGACGCGATCACGCTGCGTCCGGAGGATACTTTCGACAACATGTCGCATTACCTCGCGATCATGAGCGCGAGGAGCCGGCTGAAGCTTTCCGGGACCGACGACCAGTTGCGCAGCGAGGTGGGTTATCTGTGGGAGATCGCGCTCGGTATCGAGGAAGGCAATCTCTCGGCCGCCGAGCGGCGGCTGCGCCAGGCGCAGCAGGCGCTGCAGGACGCCATCAAGAACGGCGCCAGCGACGAAGAGCTCAACAAGGCGATGAAGGAACTGCGCGAGGCGATGAACCAGTTCCTGCAGGAATTCGCCCAGCGCGCGCAGCAGAACCCGAACGCGCCACAGATGCAGCAGAACGGCCGGGAACTGCGCCAGAGCGACATCAACCGGATGATGGACGAGATCGAGAACCTCGCCAAATCCGGTGACCGCGACCGGGCCCAGCAGCTGCTGTCGGAGCTGCAGGACATGATGAACAACCTGCAGGCCGGCCGCCAGCAGCGGGGCGGCGAGCAGGACAGCGAGATGCGCCAGCAGATGGACAAGCTGGGCGAGATCATGCGGCGCCAGCAGGAGATGATGAACGACACCTTCCGCCTCGACCAGATGCAGCGCGGCGAGCGGCAGCGCGGTGCAAATCGCGACGAGCAGCTTGGCGAGGATGGCGAGCAGGGCCAGTCCCAGGACGGGCAGAAGCCCGGCCCCGGCGACGACCGCGACCCGCTCGGCCGGCAGAAGCCGATGACGCAGCAGGAATTCTCCGACGCGCTGAAGCAGTTGCAGGAGGGCCAGGGCCAGTTGCAGAGCGAGCTCGACAAGCTGAAGAAGGGCCTCGAAGGCATGGGCATGGAGCCCAATGAGGGCTTCGGCGAGGCCGGCAAATCCATGGGCGACGCCGAACAGTCGCTTGGCGAGGGCGACGGCGACGAGGCGGTCGGCCACCAGGGCCGCGCGCTGGAGGCGCTGCGCCGCGGCGCCAAGGAGATGATGAAGCAGATGCAGGCCATGCAGGGCGACCAGGGCGGCAGCGAGCAGGGTGGGCGTCAGCAGGACGCCGACCGCGACCCGCTCGGCCGGCCGCGCGCCACGAAGGGTTCCGACGACGGCAACTCGGTCAAGGTGCCGGACGAGATCGACGTGCAGCGCGCCCGCCAGATCCTCGAGGCGATCCGCAAGCGCCTGGGCAACGCGCTGAGCCCCGACATTGAGCGCAGTTATCTCGAACGGCTGCTCGAGCTGAAATAGGCACCTCGCCGGTCTATCGCTGCCCCGCCGGCCATGCTGTCGGCTTGCCGAAAGGTAGCCCGATTGCCGGGCGAACCCCATGCCGGTATCGTCCTACCGAGGGTACATTGGCATGAGGGGATGGGGCGATGATCGACTTCTGGTTCTCCATCGGCAGCACCTACACCTATCTTTCGGTGATGCGTCTCGCCGAGGTCGCGGCTGAGACCGGCATCGAGTTCCGCTGGCGACCCTTCAATGTGCGTGCCATCATGATCGAGATGGACAACATTCCCTTCGCCAAGAAGCCGGCGAAGGCCGCCTATATGTGGCGGGACATCGAGCGCCGCGCGGCGATGTACAGGATGGTGCCGAAACTGCCGGCGCCCTACCCGCTGGCCGAGCTCGAACGCGCCAATCGCGTCGCTCTCGTCGCGGCGCGCGAGGGCTGGTGCGAAGCCTATGCCCGGGAAAGCTACCGGCGCTGGTTCGAGATTGGCGAGCCGGCGGGCAGCGAGCCGAACATTTCGGCGAGTATCGAGAAGGCCGGGCAGAGGCCGGAAAAGGTCCTTCGGCAGGCCGACAGGGACGACGCCAAGGCCGATCTCGCGGCTGCGACGGAGCAGGCCAAGGCGCTCGGCATCTTCGGCTCGCCGAGTTTCGTCGTCGACGGTGAACTGTTCTGGGGCGACGACCGGCTCGACGACGCCATTCGCTGGCTGAAGCAGATGGAGAGCGGGCCGCCGGATTGAGCTGAACTTTCAGCAATTCAAAGATTGGCCGTTGCTTGCGCCTGCCTGGTCAGCATGAACGCCTCGCGGATCGCGTTCTCCATGCCGTCGATCGCTTCGCCCGTCGCCAGCGGATTGCGGTGCAGCACCACATTGGAGGAATCGATGTCGCCGAAGCCGTCGGCGGCCGTCAGCTCGCGGCAGTCGGGCGGAATGTTGCTGCGCGAGATCGGCGCGATCGCAAGCCCCGAGGTGACCGCCAGCGTCAGGCCGCCATTGGTGTCGCTGGTGTAGGCTACACGGTAGCCGAGGCCGCGCTGCTGCAGCGACTTGATCGCGAAGTCGCGGCACCAGCCGTCGCGGCTGTAGAGCGCGATCGGCACCGGCCGCTCCTCATGCATGTGGTGCAGCATCGATGTCACCCATACCGTCGGATCGTGCATCAGCACCTCGCCGCCGGAAAAGCCTTCCCACTCGAACACCACGGCGAGGTCGAGCTCACCCGCCGCCAGCGACCTCACCTGCGAGGCCGAATGGGCGTAGCGCACCGTGACCTCGACGCGCGGATGGCGTTTGGCGAATTCGCCGAGCGCCCGAGACAGGATCGAGCGACCGTATTCGGCGGGGATCCCGATGCGCACCGGCCCACCCAGCGGCGGCGCCACCAGCGACGCCGCGGTCTCGTCGAGCAGCGAAACGATGCGGCGAGCGTTGGCGATGAGCTCGCCGCCGCGTCGCGTCAGCGCTACCCCGCGCGAGCCGCGCTCGAACAGGCTGTCGCCGACCATGTCCTCCAGCTTCTTCATCTGCATGGAAACGGCCGACTGGGTGCGTCCGGCCTTTTCGGCGGCCTTGGTGAAATTGCCCGTCTCGGCCACCGCCACGAAGGTGCGCAGGAGATCGCTGTCGAGGGTGGGCTTCATGGAAGTCGCCATAAGAAATTTTGATTGCTGGTATCATTCCAATTCGTTTGCAACATGTCAAACGCCGCAGGATAGTCACCGCACCCATTGGATATGCGACCGCGAAATCGGCCGCGGACCAATTCGAAGAGTCCTCACTCGTGCCCGCTGCCCGAAACGGTAGCGGGTTCTTTTTCGCTGGAACGACGATGCAGAACCGGATGGTGCTTGGTATTCTGAGCCTCTGCCTGGGCGTCCTCGTCTTTTCACTGCAGGACCCGCTGGTGAAGGCGGTTTCGGGCGGCTATCCGGTGACCGAAGTGATGGCGATCCGCGCCGTCGTCGCGCTGCCGATCCTGATCGTTATCGTCCAGGCCGATGTCGGCCTGAAAGCCTTGCTGTCGAAGCGAATGGGCATGCTGACGCTGCGCGCCTTCATCCAATTCAGCTCCTACACCGTCTACTACCTGGCGATCGCCGCCTTATCGCTGGCCGACGCCATAGCGCTTTATTTCATGGCGCCGCTCTTCATCATGGCGCTTGCCGGACCCTATCTCGGTGAGCACGTCTCCTGGCGGACGCTGACGACCGTGCTGATCGGCCTGGTCGGCGTGATCGTGATGCTGCGTCCGGGCGCCGGATTGTTCGACTGGGCGGCACTGCTGTCGCTCGGCTCGGCATTCCTCTACGGCTTCTCGCAGTTGATGGCGCGCCGGATCGGCGATACCGAATCCTCCACCGTCATGGCCTTCTACCAGAACGGTGCCTATCTCACCGGCGCCGTGGCGGTCGCCACCATATTTCATCTTGCCGGCATCACCCATGCGGGTCATCCGAGCCTCGACTTCCTGGTGCGGCAATGGGCATGGCCGACCATGCCGGACTTCCTGAAGATGGCCGCCTGCGGCTTCGTCGCCTCCGCCGGCATGATCTTGCTGTCGCAGGCCTATCGTATGGCGCCCGCCAACCGCGTCGCCACCTTCGAATATACCGGCATCCTCTGGTCGCCGCTCTGGGGCTTCCTGTTCTTCGCCGAGGTTCCGCGGTCGACGACGGTGCTTGGCGCGGCACTGATAATCGGCGCCGGTCTGTTCGCGCTCAACGGCGAACGCCGGCGTAGCGCAGCGCCTGCAATCGCAGCGATCGGCGATGCTGTCTAAACGGTCAAGCGAAGCAGCTTAGTGCCCGACCGACGCGGGCGCGAATCTCGGCAAGCGTGAACGGCTTCTGCACGACGTCGAGGATGATGCCGTTCAGTTCCTCGGCGCGCTCGCGCTGGTCGGCATAGCCGGTCATCAGCATGATCTTCATCGACGGGAACTGTTTTGCCGCCGCTGTCGCCATCTCGATGCCGTCCATCTCCGGCATGCGGATGTCGGACACAACGAGATCGTAGCCGCCGCGCGCTTGGCTGATCAGGGCGAGCCCCTGCGCGCCGTCGGCGGCGATGGTGACACTGTGCCCATCACGCTCCAGCGCGCGGGCAGCGAGGGTGCGGACGGACTCATCGTCCTCGACGATCAGGAGCTTTGCCATGCCGAGATAGATGCCGCCGAAACGTTGACGTTTTCTGAAAATTTGAAACGTGCGTGCAGCCTTTTCAGCGCGACCTTTACGCGTCGCCCTTCACGACCCCGACAAACGGCAATTCCCGGAACGCATGCGCGACGTCCATGCCGTAGCCGACGACGAAATAGTCGGGGCAGTCGAAGCCGACATAGTCGGCGTTGAGCGTGGTCTGGCGCCGCATGCGCTTGTCGAGCAGCACGGCGATGGCGCAGCTTTTGGCGCCGCGCGACAGCATGAGGTCGCGGGTGAAGGAAAGCGTCTTGCCTGATTCGAGGATGTCGTCGATCAAAAGAACGTCGCGGCCGGCGACCTCATTGTCGATGTCGCGCAGCACCTTGACCTCGCCGCTGGTGGTGCCGGCGCCGTAGCTGGAGATGAAGAGGAACTCGACCTCGGGCGATAGGCCGACATCATGCATGGCGCGGATGAGATCGGCGGCGAAAACGAACGAGCCCTTCAGGATCGAGATCACCAGCAGATCATGGTAGTCGCGCCCGGCGATCTCCTTGGCGAGCTCGAGATTGCGGCGGGCGATCGCCGACGCCGAAAATAGGACCTCGATATCCTTGCCGCGAACAACTGGCATATGTCCTCTCAAAAATATTTGCCTGCAACTGCGGTCGTGACGGGGTGTGTTGAGATTCAGGTCAGGCCGCGCCGAAAATGGTGGTTTGCGAGAACCGGAGCAGAGCGTACTTTTGAGTACGTGAGCACCGGAAGCGCAGGAAACCACAATTTGCAGGCCGGCATCACCTGAATATCGACATGCCTTAGCCGGCGAAGGTGACCGACACGGCCTTCACGCCGTTTCTAGGCACATCGAGACGGCTGGAAAAGCCGAATCTTTCGCCGGGAGCCAGCGAGCGGTTGGATGTCCCCAGCCTGTAGCGGATGACGTTGCTGGCATTGTCGGTGACACGGATCTCGAGCGGCGGCAGCGACTCCGACCTTGCGCCGTCATTGGCGGCCTCGCCGTCGACGAACAAGACGGGCTTCAATCCCGAGGCATCGATTCGCGACGTCACGCCGGAAATGCTAAGCGCGCTTGCCGGTGCTGAAGCCGCCCAGAAGGGGCTTTGACGCACCAGGGCGTGTCCGCCCGACACCCAGAAAGCGACGAGTGCCGAGCACACTCCGGCAGTCCAGAAGATCGGACCGCCGCGCGAGGCCGGCCGCGCGGGCGCAGCCTCCGGTTTGCGCAGCATGCCCATGCCATCGATGGATGGCGTCGAGGGCGCCTGCGGCGGTGGCGGCGCCGCGATCGGTTCCGAACGGGGAGCGAATCGCGGCAGCACCACATAGTCGGCATCGACGATATCGGGCGGCGCATCGAACATGACGCGCTCGGGCGCGGCATTTGCTGCCGCACCCGTCATGATTTCGCCGGAAACAGGGCGCGCGGTTCGATCCTCAGCCATTACGGCCCCAGTGCAATCTTCGTTTGTTTTGGGTAAACGCAAATGGTTAACGCTTCCCCACCGGAACCGCTGTGAAACGTCGAAAACGAGCAGAAATTAACCGACGATTAACCATGCCGGCCGATGGTCTTGGCAGAGAACAGGCTGGCAGAACGCCGCCTAGGGTTTCAGGTCGCCGAACGTGATCCGCTTCGAAAATGTCGGCCTTCGCTATGGCATGGGTCCGGAGATCCTCCGCGACATTTCCCTGCACATTCCGGAGCGCTCCTTTCAGTTCCTGAGCGGCCCCTCGGGTGCCGGCAAGACGACCTTGCTGCGCCTGCTCTTCATGTCGCTGAAACCGACGCGCGGACTGATCACCATTTTCGGCAAGGACCGCTCGCGCATCTCGCGCGGCGAGCTGCCCCTGCTCAGGCGCCGGATCGGCGTGGTGTTCCAGGATTTTCGCCTGCTCGATCACATGACCACCTACGAGAACGTCGCGCTGCCCTTGCGCGTGCGCGGGCGCGAGGAAGCAAACTATCGCACCGACGTCACCGAGCTCCTGAAATGGGTCGGCCTCGGCGACCGCATGCACGTGCTGCCGCCGGTGCTGTCGGGCGGCGAGAAGCAGCGCGCCGCGATCGCCCGCGCCCTGATCGAACAGCCGGAGATCCTGCTTGCCGACGAGCCGACCGGCAATGTCGATCCGCCGCTGGCGCGCCGGCTGCTGAGGCTCTTCATCGAGCTCAATCGGCTTGGCACCGCCGTGGTGATCGCCACCCACGATCTCGGCCTGATGGAACAGGTCGATGCACGGCGTATGATTCTCGCCGGCGGAAGGCTGGACGTCTATGACTGATATTCCGGTCGATCACCTGCAGGATGAGGCCGCCGAGACGACGGCAACCGTTCGGCGCGTCCAGCGCAAGATGGCGCCGATCGTACCGGCGCAGAACATCGCCGGCCGGGCGCTGGTGCTGGTCATCGCCATCATGACCTTCCTGTCCTGCCTGACCTTCGGCGCCGTGACGCTGGTGCGCGACACCGCTTCGGTGTGGGAGAACCAGATTTCGCGCGAAGCGACGGTCCAGATCAAGCCGGTCGAGGGCCTCGACATGGAAGCGGCCCTCGCGCAGGCCTCGCAGATCGCCGGCGAGTTTCCCGGCGTGACGGGCACGAAGATCGTCGACCGCGATGCGACGGCGCGGCTTTTGGAGCCGTGGCTGGGCACCGGCCTCAACATCGACGAGTTGCCCGTGCCGCGCCTCATCGTCGTCACCATCGACGAGGCCAATCCGCCCGACTTCGCCGCCATGCGCGCCGCGATCACGCCCAAGCTGCCGAGCGCGGCGCTCGACGACCATCGCACCTGGGTCGACCGGCTGGTCGCCATGGCCCATACGACGGTGACGATCGGCTTTGCCGTTCTGGCGTTGATATTGTCGGCGACGGTGCTGACCGTGGTGTTCGCGACGCGCGGCGCCATGGCCGGCAACGGCCACATCATCGAAGTGCTGCATTTCGTCGGCGCCGAGGCCCGCTTCATCGCGCGCGAATTCCGATGGCATTTCCTGGTCACCGGCATGAAGGGTGCCGCTGCCGGCGGCGCCGCCGCTATTGCCGTCTTCATCGTCTTTTCCTGGTGGTCGTCGCGCAACATGGCGACGCCGCAGGCGGATCAGGCGACCGCGCTCTTCGGCAATTTCGCCATCGGTTCCACCGGCTATCTCGGCGTCGGCCTGATGGTGCTGGTGATCGGCGCGCTGACGGCGGCGACCTCGCATGCCACGGTCGTCGCCTATCTTAGCGATATAGATATCCGCCAGCCGGAGGCAGGCTGACCATGACCCGAAACCAAAGGTCGCCGAATGCAAGCGGTGACAACCGGGCTTCCGATGCGATCAGGATCCAAGTGCATGATCACGCAAGGGAAACTGCCGTAACGCAATGTGCGCCGTCCTATCTATCAAAGGCCGCATTTCAGAGTTAACCATAGGATGTTTTCAGGATTAACCTGGGGATGATGGACGCGCGGGACTCGATCGGAACGGCTGGACGGATGCCAGCGGCGCTTGCGGGCGGCGCGGCGCCTGAAAGGTCCGGTCGTCTCAGGTTTGCGCTTCGCATCTGCGGCTTCTTTGTGCTTGCCCTGTTGGCGCTTTTCGCCGGCGGCTTCGGCTGGTTTGCCGACAAGGTTAGCAACATGACGACGCCGGTCAATCCGGCCAGGGCCGATGCCATCATCGTGCTCACCGGTGGTCAGTCGCGGCTCGACGCCGCCATGGATCTGCTGGCATCAGGCAAAGGCGAGCGGCTCTTGATCAGCGGCGTTCACCCCTCGGCCAGCCGCCGCCAGCTGCAAGTGGCATTGGGCGGCGACAAGCAGCTGTTCTCCTGCTGTGTCGACATCGACCGCGCCGCGCTCGACACGATCGGCAATGCCGAGGAGAGCGCCAAATGGGTGGAAAGCCACGCCTATGGCAGCATCATCCTCGTCACCAACAACTACCACATGCCGCGCAGCCTGCTGGAGATGGGCCGGCTGCTGCATGGCGCGCGGCTCGAGCCCTATCCGGTGGTCAACACCAATCTCGGCAATGGCAGCTGGCTGACCAAGCCGGAAGCGCTGCGCGTGCTGCTCACCGAATACAGCAAATATGTGCTGGCGCTGGCGCGCGGCGTCGTTCCGCTTCGCCCGACCGTCGAGGGCGTCGCCCTCGCCGAAGCCTCCACGGTGAAGAACTAAACTAGACCCTCTCCTGGCACCTTGGTGCTGCCGCGCAACCGCGCGATCTCCTGTTCGAGGCTCTGGATGCGCCGGTCGCGCTCGGCAAGCGCCGCGGCCACGTCCGCCGCCTCGAAGCGCTGCGGGATGTGCTGCGGGCAATTGGCATCCCAGGCCGTGACGCTGAACAGGATCGCCTGCTCCGGCCGCGCCTTGTAGTTTGCCGGCATCAGCCTCGCCGTCAGTTCCGCATTGTCCTCGACGACCTGCGCCCTGCCCCAGATCTTGATGCGCTGCCGAAGCATGTAGTCGATCAGGAACAGGAAGGCTTGGGCATTGTCCGCAAGATTGCCCTGGGTGATGAACTGCCGGTTTCCCGAGAAATCGGCAAAGCCGATAGTGTGCTCGTCGAGCACCTTGAGAAAGCCGGCCGGGCCGCCGCGATGCTGGATATAGGGCTGGCCCCCGGCATTGGCCGTCGCCAGGAACACGCTGGTCTGCGCCTCGATGAAGGCGGCGAGATCGGACGTGATCGCCGCCCGCCAGCCGCCGCGCTCTTCGACACGCGCATAGGACTGGCGCGAACCTTTGCGGGACTGGATCGCCTTGACGGTCGGCGTGAAGGCGACATCGCTGGTAAAGGCGTTCATGGCGGCGCTCCTCGGACGAAGTGGCACAACATTTAATCTCTTCCGAAATCCGGAGGTAGAAGGCATATTTGCAATCTATCCTTCCGTTTTCTGGAAGAATGAATGGACCGCCTCGACGCCATGTCCCTGTTCGTTGCCACGGTGGAGGCCGGCAGCCTTTCCGCCGCCGCGCGGCGCGCCGGCATGCCGCTGGCGACGGTGAGCCGCAAGCTCTCCGAGCTGGAGAGGCACCTAAAGGCGCGTCTGCTCAACCGCTCGACGCGGCGCCTCACCTTGACCGACGCCGGCCAATCCTATCTGGCCGCCTGCCGCCGCATCCTGGAAGAGGTGAGCGAGGCCGAGCGCACTGCAGCCGGGGAATACTCGAGCCCGACCGGCGAGCTGGTCGTCACCGCGCCGGTCGTCTTCGGCCGCCTGCATGTGCTCCCCGTGATCACCGCCTTCCTTGCCGTCTATCCCGACGTCGACATCCGCCTGACGCTGTCGGACCGGATCACGCAACTGGTCGAGGAGCATATCGACCTCGCCGTCCGCATCGGCGAGCTGCCGGATTCGGCCATGGTCGCAATGCGCGTCGGCTCGATCCGCCGCGTCGTCTGCGCAGGCCCAGCCTACCTCGCCGGGCACGGCACGCCGCTCGAACCGCGCGACCTCGCCGGCCACAACTGCATCACCTTCGAGGGGCTTGCCTCTCCCGCGACGTGGAGTTTCGTGACAGGCAAGAGCGAGACCGCGGTTCCGGTCCGCTCGCGGCTGCAGGTCAACACCGCCGAGGCGGCAATCGACGCGGCGATCGCCGGTCTCGGCCTGACGAAGGTGCTGTCCTACCAGGCGGACGCCGCCGTGCGCGCGGGCGCGCTTCGTGTGGTGCTGGAGCCGTTCGAGCCGCCGCCCTGGCCGGTCAATCTCGTGCATGCCGGTCGGGGCCTGCTGCCGGTTAAGCTGCGCGCCTTCCTCGATTTCGCCGCGCCGCGCCTGAAGGAGCGGCTGGCGCGATCCTTATGACGGCGGCGCGTTCGCTCACCAGGCCGTTTCCTTTTTGCCTGCGCTTGGTGTAACCAACGCACACTTCCACACCCGGGCCTTTTCCCGCATGCTCTATATCCGCTCGCTGGCGTTCAACCTTGCCTTCTATCTCAGCCTGGTCGTCCAGATGATCTTCTGGACGCCCTTCTATTTCCTGTCGCCCCGCCACCGCGCCTGGTTCGTGCCGAAATTCTGGTCGCGCACCTCGATGTGGCTTTATGACAAGATCGCCGGCACCAGGAGCGAAATCACGGGCGTCGAGAACCTGCCTGAAGGGTCCTTCATCCTGGCGCCCAAGCATCAGTCCTTCTGGGACGCGATCGCCTTTTTTCCTTATCTCGACGACGCGTTGTATATCCTGAAGCGGGAACTGACCTGGATCCCCTTCTTTGGCTGGTACATCATGAAGATGCGCATGATCCCGGTCGACCGCGGCAGCCGCTCCAAGGCGCTGAAGGCGGTCGTCGCCGCGACCAGGCAGGAGATGGCGCGCAATCCCCGCCAGCTCATCATCTATCCCGAAGGCACGCGTCGCCCGCCGGGCGCCGAGCCCTCCTACAAATACGGCATCGTCGAGCTCTATACTCAGCTCGGCGTTCCCGTGGTGCCGGTCGCCCATGTCGCCGGCCTCTACTGGCCGCGCCGCAAGTTCATGCGTTTCCCCGGCACCATCAAGGCCCGCTTCCTGCCGCCGATCCCGCCCGGGCTCGACAAGGAGGAATTCATGCAGCGCCTGATCGGCGAGACGGAAGCCGCCTGCGACGAGCTGCTCGTCGAAGCCGCGCGCGCGCCGAACCCGCCGCCCATGCCGCCGACGGCGGTGAAGCGGCTGGCGGAGCTTGGCGCTGTTGCAATGACGAAGACTTGATCCTGCTTACGGCAGTGCCGCGAGCGCGGTGGTCAGCACCAGCGTCGCCGCGAAAATCAGGTTGATGATTCGCGACGCCATCGGATTGCGTAAGAGCCGCGCGAAAACGGTTCCTGCGAGAAGCCACAAGACGTGGATAACGACGATCATCGCTGCCAGCACCAGCAGCCTGGCGGGTAGGCCGAGCACATCGCGCTGCGCCGAAGCGCCGGCGAATACGGCACCGATCGCCACATAGGCTTTCGGGTTGGCGACAGCGAGCATGAAGCCGCCGAGAAAAGTGGGACGTGCCGCCTGTTTTCCGGCTTCGGCAAGAGGCGGCGCCGTCGCTATCCTGAAGGCCAGGTAGAGGATGTAGATGGCCGAAGCGACCGTCAGCAATGGCGCCAGCGCCGGCACCGAGGCGAGCATACCGAAGACGCCGTCGGCCACCACCAGGAGCACGGCGACCGTCCCAAGCACGACGCCTGAGGTGTAGCGCAGCGAATGGCGCAAACCGAAGGTCGCGCCGATAGCCGTCACGCTGATCGTCGCCGGACCGGGGCTGCCCATGACGACGGTCGCTGCGATAGTCAAGCCAGCAATTGCTGCCAGGGCTGCACCTCGGACAGAACCTCTCCGGCCATGGTGAACCCCAATTCCTGCCGTGATGCGGCAAGGATTATCGTGAGGCTCCCGCAAAGGTCTTGGACGATCGTGCGCGGCCTTGCGCGACCGATTCTGTCAGGCGCTGGCGCGGTCCAGCGCGGCCATATCGTCGGCGGAAAGCTTGATCGAAGCCGCGCGGATCAGGCTGTCCATCTGGGCGGGCGTCGTGGCACTGGCGATCGGCGCGGTGATGCCCGGCCGCGCCATGATCCAGGCGAGCGCCACTTCCGCCTGCTTGGCCGAATGGCGCACTGCCGCGGCATCGAGCGCGGACAGGATACGCATGCCCCGCTCGTTGAGATACTCAGCCACGTCTTCGCCGCGCTCGCTCTGGCCGAAATCGGCCTTGCTGCGGTATTTACCGCTCAGGAATCCCTTGGCGAGGCTGAAATAGGTGATGACGCCGAGATCCTCCCCCTTGCAGAGATCGAGCAGCGGGCCATCCAGCGAAGAACGGTCGTACAAATTGTATTCAGGCTGCAGAACCTCATAACGCGGCAGGCTCCGCAGGCTGGCAACGTCGAGGGCCGCGCGCAATTGTCCGGCATCGAGATTGGAGCAGCCTGGATAGCGGATCTTGCCCTTCTCGAGCAGGCGCTGATAGGCGCCGAGCGTTTCCTCGTACGGCGTGGCCGGGTCCGGCCAATGCGACAGATAAAGGTCGATGACGTCGGTCTGCAACCGCTTCAACGATTGATCGACCGCCTTTTCGATATAGGCCGCGGAGAGGTCTTTTTTTCCCTGGCCCATGTCGGAGCCGACCTTGGTGATGACGACGACGCTGTCCCGGTTGCCGCGGCTCTTCATCCAGTTGCCGATGATGGTTTCGGATTCGCCGCCCTTGTTGCCCGGCGCCCAGCGCGAATAGGCGTCCGCCGTGTCGACGGCGTTGAAGCCGGCCTCGGCAAACCGGTCGAGCAGGTCGAACGAGGTCTTCTCGTTGGCGGTCCAGCCGAAGACGTTGCCTCCCAGGACCAGCGGCGCGATGGAAAGGTCGGTGCGACCGAGACGGCGTTTCTGCAAGATTGCTCTCCGTGATGCTGGGATGGGCCTCGACGCCCAAAGGATGGCCCAAAGGATGGATTGCCGTTAAGCTAGTTCGTGCCTTGCTGAGGTCAAAGGCATGGTTTTGCTTTTTGATCGGGCCAGAGCAATTCCAGCAAAAGTGCGCAGGAGTCAGGCTCGGCGGGTTCGCCGTAGCTTTGCGTCCGGGATTGCGTAAAAACAAAGAGATAGAGCATTGGAGGCGATCTCGTTTTCGCCGGAAATGCCCTTCACGAAGGCGTTACCCGCCGCCCCACCTCTTCCAGCCAGTGGTCGCGGATGCCGAGCGCTTTCAGATGCTCCACCGTGCTCAAGACATAGTCCTCGTTCCTGCCCGACTGACCCACCGCGCCGCGCACGACTTTTGCCGCATGGTTGGCGTCGAGCCCGCCGGCATATTGCTCATGCGCGCGGTCGACGATGTAGGCGACCGCTTCGACCGTTCCGCCGCCTGTCCCCGCCGCGCCGTTCCCATCGAGCCGGACGTCGAGGCTGCGTTCGAGATAGACGCTGGTCACCAGCTCGCGTTCGCGCAGATAGGAAAGCACTTCGTTCCGCAAATCGCCGGGCACGCGAAAGGCGAGTCCAATGCAGGAGCCGCCGCGGTCGAGTCCCAGCACCAGGCCCGGCCTCTCGCGTGTGCCGCGATGCACGAAGGAATAGACGCAAAGCGACCGGCGATAGCCGTAAAGACGGGCGCGCCGCGTCTCGACATGTGCGAATCCCGGCCGCCAGATCAGCGACCCATAGCCAAAAACCCAAAAATCGCCCATATCGCCAAGCCTGATCGCATTCGAGTGACGACATCTCACCGATAAGGTGTTTCTTCCGTCCCCGCTTGTTGTGCGTGAGATTAACAGCCCGCTCGCCGCATGAGGGGTTAACGAGAGCCGCAGCATGACGTCAAGTGACGAGCGATCGCGCAAACCTCGCCGCCGGCTGTTCTGGCTTGCCGCGTTCATCCTGGTGCTGTTCGCGCTCTACAGCGGCGGATGGTTCTATCTCGCCGGCCGGGTCAAGACCGAGGCGGAGCGGGCGGTGGTCGAGCTTGGAGGCAAAGGCATCAAGGCCGACTGCGCCAACCTCACGGTCAGCGGTTATCCGCTGAGCTTCGCTGTCGCCTGCGACAGCCTGGCCTATCAGGACGATGCCCGGAATGTCGCGGCATCGACCGGCGATTTTAACGCCGTCGCTCGGTTCACCCAGCCCTTGTCGCCCGTGGCGGACCTGCGCGGTCCGTTGCGGACTGTCGCGCCAGGCATGCCGCCGCTGTGGCTCGACTGGGACCAACTGCACGCTGCGGTCAAACTGTCATGGCCGCTTCCGAGGCTGATTTCGCTGCAGGCAGAGGGCCTGTCCGGACAGACCGATCCGGCCGACGACACCGATCCCGTGCAGCTGTTCAGCGCCGGCCAGGCGGCTGGCCAGTTGCAGCCGAACGGCCAGGACATCGTCTATACCGGCAGCTTTGGCGATCTGAAGATCGACGCCGACGCGATCGGCGGGCGTGCGCTGCCGGAACTCGACGGCGCCGGCGAAGCGACAGTGAAGAACGGCGTCGCGCTGATTGCGGCGCCGCCGAAAAGCCTGCGCGGCCAGGCGATCGACATTGCCAGGCTCGACCTGTCGTCGGGAACGGCGCGCGTCACCGTGTCCGGACCGGTCTCGGTCGACGCGGACGGCCTGATCGATGCCAACCTGAAGATCAAGCTCAAGGATCCCAAGGCGGTGGCGGCCATCCTCGCCGGCGCCATCCCCGAGCACAAAAATGAAATCGAGCAGGGTTTTGCCGGCATTGCCATGCTCGGCAGCGAGCCGTCCATGCCCCTCAAGATCGTCAAAGGCAAGGCTTCGCTCGGCTTCATCCCGCTCGGCAAGATCAAGCCGGTAGAGTAGGCCGACGATGCCAAGACCCGTCAAACTGCTCAGTGTCGGCGCCTTCACGCTCGACACGATCCTGCGTGTCGAGACGCTCCCCACGCATCAGGGCAAGTTCATTGCCGCCGACGGTGTCCAGATCGCCTCGGGCATGGCGACGAGCGCCGCATGCGCCGCACATCGTCTCGGCGCCGACGTGTCGCTTTGGGCGAGCGCCGGAGACGACGCGGTCGGCGACAGGCTGATCGCCGAGATAGAAGCGGAAGGGGTCGACTGCAGCCTGATCCGGCGCGTTGCCGGCGCGCGCTCGGCGCTGGCCGCAATCCTGGTGGACGCCCATGGCGAGCGCGTCATCGTTCCCTTCTACGATCGCAAGGCGCAAGCTGACCCCGACTCCCTGCCGCTTGCCGATCTTTCCGCCTTCGACGCCGTGCTGGTGGATGTGCGCTGGCCGGGCGCAGCAGCGCTCGCCTTGACCGCCGCGCGGGACGCCGACCTTCCGGCGATCCTCGACGCCGACACTGCGCCGGTCGAGGTGCTGGAGAGGCTCTTACCGCTGGCCTCGCATATCGTCGCATCGGAGCCGGCGGCGCGGATCGTCTGTGGCCACGCGCTCGATCCGGAAAGCGCCTGCGCCGATCTCGCCTCGCGCACCGACGCCTTTGTCGCGGTGACGGGCGGCGCTGCCGGCACCTGGTGGCATGACCGGGGAACCGGCCGCGTTCGCCATGTCGAGGCGCCGAAGGTCAAGGCGGTCGATACGCTCGCCGCCGGCGACGTCTTCCACGGCGCCTTTGCCGTCGGCCTTGCCGAAGCCATGCCGCCCGAGCAGGCGCTGCGCTTTGCCAGCGCCGCCGCCGCGCTCAAATGCCTGCGCTTCGGCGGCCGGCTCGGCGCGCCGGACAGGGCCGAGACACAGGCCATGATGGCGGCCTACTGGCCGTCATTATAGGCTGAGAATGCTCAGGTCTTGGAAGCTGGATGTTCGACCGCCTGGCGGCCGAAATCCGGCACGTCGATGTCCTGGCCGGCCTCGATGATCGAGCGGCGGATGGCGCGCGTGCGGGTGAAGAGGTCGAACAGCTTTTCGCCGTCGCCCCAGCGGATCGCCCGCTGCAGCGAGGCCAGATCCTCCGAGAAGCGCGCCAGCATTTCCAGGATCGCATCCTTGTTGTGCAGGCACACATCCCGCCACATGGTCGGGTCGGACGCCGCCAGGCGGGTGAAGTCGCGAAAACCGGAAGCGGAATATTTGATGACTTCCGTCTTGGTCACCGATTCCAGATCATCGGCGGTGCCGACGATGTTGTAGGCGATGATATGAGGCAGATGCGAAACGATGGCCAAAGTCATGTCGTGATGCTGCGGGTCCATCGTGTCGATGTTCGAGCCGCAGCGCCGCCAGAATTCGGACAGCTTCTCCAGCGCCTCAAGATCGGTGCCCGGCAGCGGCGTGAAGATGCACCAGCGATTGTCGAAGAGGTCGGCGAAGCCGGCATCCGGCCCGGATTTTTCGGTGCCCGCCAGCGGATGACCGGGGATGAAGTGCACGCCGTCGGGCACATGCGGCTGCATCTGTGCGATGACGGAGGCCTTGGTCGAGCCGACATCGGTCAGGATGGCGCCTTTCTTCAGCGCCGGCGCGATCTCGGCGGCGACCTCGCCGGACGAACCGACCGGAACCGAGACGATGACGAGATCCGCATCGCGCACCGCTTCCCCGGCATCGGTCGTGTAGGAATCACCGAGATTAAGCTCCTCGGCGCGCTTGAGCGTCGATTGGCTGCGAGTCGCGATGGCAATATGGCGGGCAAGCCGCTCGCGGTGGATGACGCGGGCGAGCGACGAGCCGATCAGGCCGATGCCGACCAGCGCTATTCTTTCGAACATCGGTGATGTCATGGTGCTCTAGCTTTTCAGGAAACTCGTCAGCGCTTCGACGACGCCGCGATTGGCCTCTTCGGTGCCGATGCTCATGCGCAGCGCGTTGGGGAAGCCGTAGCCGGTGACGCGGCGCAGGATATAGCCGCGTGCGCCGAGATAGTCGTCCGCAGCCGCCGCCGAATGCCTCTTGTCGTCGGGAAAATGGATCAGCACGAAATTGCCGACGCTGGGCGTGACGCGCAGCCCGAGCAGGGTCACCTGCTCGCTGACCCAGGTCAGCCATTTCTCGTTATGCGCCACGCTGCGCTCGACATGGGCGCGATCGCGGATGGCCGCGATGCCGGCCTCGATCGCAGTCGCATTGACGTTGAAGGGGCCGCGCACCCGGTTGATCGCATCGACGATATGCGCAGGTCCGTACATCCAGCCGATGCGCGCGCCGCCGAGGCCGAGCTTGGAGAAGGTGCGTGTCATGACCACGTTTTCGGAACTGCCGGCCAGCTCGATGCCGGCTTCATAGTCGTTGCGCCGCACATATTCGGCATAGGCCGCGTCGAGCACCAGGAGCACGTTCTTCGGCAATCCGGCATGCAGCCGGCGCACTTCCTGGAAAGGCACGTAAGTGCCGGTCGGATTGTTGGGATTGGCAAGGAAGACGATCCGCGTCGCCGGGGTGACCGCGGCGAGGATCGCATCGATGTCGGCGCGCTCGTCGGTTTCCTTGACCGCCACCGGTTTGGCGCCGGCGGCCTGAATGTAGATTTTGTAGACCATGAAGGCGTGTTCGGTGAACACGGCTTCATCCCCCGGCGCGAGATAGGTCTGCGCGAGCAACCCAAGAATCTCGTCGGAGCCGTTGGAGCAGATGATGTTTGCCGCGTTGAGGCCATGCACGTCGGCGATCGCCTCGCGCAGCCGGCGGGCGGAGCCGTCGGGATAGACGTCGAGCTTCGCCGCCACTTCACGCGCCGCCTCGATCGCCTTCGGCGAAGGCCCGAGCGGATTCTCGTTCGACGACAGTTTGTAGACCTTCGTCACGCCGGCCGGCGCCGTGCTTTTTCCAGGCACGTAGGCCTCGATGTCCATGATGCCCGCGCGGGGCGTCGGACGTGGCTGATCCTGCTTCATGTCACAAATCCGTCGAGAAGGCGTCCGTCCGGAGGCCGCTGCGGAAATACAGGCCATGGCCCGGAATGTCGAGTGCCGGCGCTCGCGCCGAGATGCCGATCTCAAGTTGCTGCCCGTTGACGAAGCGCGGCGCTGGTCCTAGAAGAGCAGCCGGACTTCCCGTGGTGATTTGGCCGGTCGGCTTGCAGCCACGTTAAACAATTCGCTAAAGGGCCGTTTGCAACCTGTAACCGGCTTTGCGAGGGCAAGCCGGTTTTTTGTTGTCCGCTGCCGGCCGGACACCGCATCGGCGAGATCGATACGGACTGGATGGGGAACGCAATGGCCGCTCAGCGCGCTGCAAGGACCAACAACGAGGCCGACCGGCCGTCGAGCCCGGTGTTGCAGTTCGGGCCCGACAAGCCGCTGAGGCTCGATGCGGGCACGGTGCTGTCGCCATTCCAGGTCGCTTACCAGACCTACGGCACCCTTAACGACGCCCGCTCCAACGCCATCCTCGTCTGTCACGCGCTGACCGGCGACCAGCATGTCGCCAACGCCAATCCCGTGACCGGCAAGCCGGGCTGGTGGGAGGTGCTGATCGGCCCTGGCAAGATCATCGACACCAGCCGCTTTTTCGTCATTTGCGCCAACGTCATCGGCGGCTGCCTCGGCTCCACCGGGCCAGCCTCGACCAATCCGGCGACAGGCAGGCCCTACGGCCTTGACCTGCCGATCATCACCATCCGCGACATGGTGCGCGCGCAGCTGATGCTGGTCGACCATTTCGGCATCGAGAAGCTGTTTTGCGTGCTCGGCGGCTCGATGGGCGGCATGCAGGTGCTGGAATGGGCCGCCAGCCATTCGGAGCGCGTCTTCTCGGTGCTGCCGATCGCCACCGGCGCCCGCCATTCCTCGCAGAACATCGCCTTCCACGAGGTCGGGCGGCAGGCCGTCATGGCCGATCCGGACTGGCACGGCGGCAAATATCTCGATTTCGGCAGGCGTCCGGAAAAGGGGCTCGCCGTAGCGCGCATGGCCGCCCACATCACCTATTTGTCGGAGGCGGCTCTTCACCGCAAGTTCGGCCGCAACCTGCAGGACCGCGAGGCGCTCACCTTCGGTTTCGACGCCGATTTCCAGATCGAAAGCTATTTGCGTCACCAGGGCATGACCTTCGTCGACCGCTTCGACGCCAACTCCTACCTCTATCTGACGCGCGCGATGGACTATTTCGACCTTGCCGCCGACCATGGCGGACGGCTGGCCGACGCCTTCGCCGGCACGAAGACGCGGTTTTGCCTGGTGTCCTTCACATCAGACTGGCTGTTCCCGACCGAGGAAAGCCGCTCGATCGTGCATGCACTGAACGCCGCCGGCGCCTCCGTCTCCTTCGTCGAGATCGAGACCGATCGCGGCCACGACGCTTTCCTGCTCGACGAGCCGGAACTGTTCGCGGCCATCAACGGCTTCATCGCCTCGGCCGCCCGCGCCAGGGGGCTCAGCCTATGAGCGTCAATCGTGCCCAACGCGTCGATCTCGAGGTCGTCGCCGGTCTCATCCCGGCCCATTCGCGCGTGCTCGATGTCGGCTCTGGCGACGGCCTGCTGCTGGAACTCCTACAGGAGGCCAAGCAGGTCGACGGCCGCGGGCTGGAGCTGTCGCAGCGCGGCGTCAACGAATGCGTGGCGCGCGGCCTTTCCGTCGTCCAGGGCGACGCCGACAAGGATCTCGAATTCTATCCCGACAAGGGGTTCGACTTCGTCGTGCTGTCGCAGACCCTGCAGGCGACCCGCAATCCCAAGCTGGTGCTCGACGAGCTGCTTCGGATCGGCAACCGCGCCATCGTCTCCTTTCCCAATTTCGGCCATTGGCGCGTGCGCTTCTCGCTGCTGATCAAGGGCAGGATGCCGGTCACCAAGGACCTGCCCTATTCCTGGTACGACACGCCGAACATCCACTTCTGCACCATCCGCGACTTCGTCAATTTGTGCGAGGAGCTCGGCGCGACGGTCGAGAAGGCGACCGCGCTCGACGCCAACGGCCAGAAGATCGGCCTGTCCATGCCCTGGTGGTTCTGGAATTTCTTCGGCCAGCAGGCGGTGTTTTTGCTGAAGCGATGATCGGGATGCATCTTTTTCGTCGGTCGCCGCCGGCCGTTAAAATCCCTCCGGACATTCTGTCGGAGATACGGGCGGGAATCCTCGTCTGCACCTCACCGCGCAGCGGCAGCAATCATCTTGCAGGACTGATGGCTTCGGCCGGGTTGGGCAATCCACTGGAATGGTTTGGCGGTCGCCGGCTGCTTGAGCTGCCCGGCTACCCGCGCGAACCGAGCGCCCAGCTTCTTCGTGCGTTGACGGAGGGACGGTCCTCTTCTGGAGTCTACGCGATTAAGCTCTTTGCGAGCCAGTTCGCTCAAGTGGCCAAGAAGGTGAACCTGCCGGCTAGTCTTCCGAACCCGCGCTATGTGCGCTTGACGCGCAGCGATCTGCTGGGCCAAGCGATCTCCTGGGCACGCGCGCGGCAAACCCGCAGATTCCGCTCCACTGAAGCCAGTCATGCACCGCCGCGCTACGACAGCAGAGCGATTGCAGAGTCGCTTGAGAAGATTTTGATGGAGAATTTGGCTTGGGATGCTTGGTTCGCGAAAAACGGACTGCCTTTTCTTGCGTTGACCTATGAGCAAGTTCAGCAAGATCCGGTTGGAAGCCTCAAGAAGATCGCGCAGCTGGCAGGTGTAGAGCCCGTCTGGGGAACGAACCTCGAGTCAGGTCTCGAAATCCAGCGCGACGCGATCAACGACGAATGGAGAAAGCGTTTCCTGTCTGAATATACCGACTCATCGAGCTTCCGGCACGGAAAAAACTATATCCGTGGCTTCTTGAAGAACTAGCAATCGGTGAACCGCAATCGAAGCGGAAACTCGCAAATAGAATGGCGCCTTTGATCGTTTGACAGCATACGCTCAGGGCTATAGCGACTATCCCGATAAGCTGGTGGTGGTTAACTCTATGGCTGAACATCCAACCTATTCGATCGTCGTGGAGATGGAGAATGCCAAATCCATTGACTGGGACGAGATCGGCGTGGGCCTGAAGGCCCTGGCGCGTGAAATTGCTGCCGTTTCTGCAACTGGTTTTGCAAGGCCGAAAGTTGTCGTGTCGCATAGCGGGCCTGATTCGGACGCCGATTTGCTGCAAGCGAGCATCGAAGCTGAATCGCCTCAACTGATGCAAGTCGCCGAACTGACATTCGCCGCCTGCTCCGGCGGTCGGTATTACGACCTCAAGAACAATGGCGTGCCCTTGACCGAAGGAAACATCGTCGTTTTCCTGGATTCCGACACCGTCCCCGAGCGGGATTGGCTCTCAACTCTGCTGAAGCCCTTCCAACACCCGGAAACCCTCTGCGTAAACGGGCATACCTATCTTTCCTACGACGATTTTTTCTCGCGAACCTTTGCTTTGATCTGGTTCTTCCCGATGGCCCGGGGGGACGAAAGGTTCGCTTCGAAACGTGCGATCAATGCCAACAACATTGCCTTCCAACGCGACTGGATTGCCAGCCATCCGTTCCCGGCACATAACGGCTTCAAGGTTTCCTGCACGCTGCTGATGCACCTGCTTTGGCGCGAGGGCCATGAGATCGTCAATGTCGATGCGCGCGTCTATCACTACTCGCCGCGCGGCTGGCGGTTCTTCTATTGGCGGGCGCTGGTGACCGGCAGGGATGCCGACCGAAAATTCGTCGAGCTCCATTCCCCCACCCGCGCCCAGCGTATCGTCAAATCGTTCACACGCTGGGGGACGATGTCGTGGCGCACGACACGACGCGTGATTGGTCATGCGCCGCAAACAGGCATGCCGATCTGGCAGATTCCGTTTTCACTGGCGGTCGGCCTGGCCTTTTACACTCTGGCATTTTTCGGCCATTTCAGCCTCGCAGCCGGCCTCGTTCGCGACGAGATCGAGATCGTGCCGGACTATGTGGGCCACAGTTAAGGACAAATCGCCCGCAAAGTGTTGCTTTCAAACCGCATGATTTTGAGGAATACGGTTTGAACTTGGTTCCGACGCGACGCTTTAGGTGACATAGATCACTCTTTTCTGTAGCGTTTCATCGAATCCATGCGGGGGGCGGACATGGAAGGGCAGGTGCGAGATCCATCCGGTCATCGCTTATCCGCCCGATAATGAAAGTTAGATGCCGCCCGCTTCCGACACAGCTCCGCTGATCACCGTGATCACGCCGACGCACAACCGGCGCAGCCAGGTTGTGCGCGCGGTGGAAAGCGTTCTTGCCCAGACACTTACCCGCTTCGAGCACATCGTCGTCGACGACGGTTCGACCGACGGAACGGCCCTGGCGCTCGCCGAAATTCGCGATCCCCGACTGATCTATGTCGGCGCGAAATGGCGCGGCGCCAATGCCGCGCGCAACGCGGGCATCGAGCGCGCGCGGGCGCCGATCGTGACCTTCCTTGATTCGGACGATGTCTATCTGCCCGACCGCCTGGACCGGACGCTGTCGCATTTCGACAAAAACCCTTCGCTCGAAGTGCTGATCAGTTCCTTCATCTCGGTGAAAGGCAACCGCAGCACCAAATGCATCAACCGCCAGGCCTTGCTCGACAAAAGCACGCTGCAGCGCGCCCTGGTCTCGCAGACGATCTTCATCGCCGGCTCGGCGATCACCGCCCGGCACGAATCGCTGCTTGCGATCGGCGGCTTCGACAGCGACATCACGCGCATGCAGGACCGCGAGCTGCTGCTGCGTTTTGCCAACCGTAGCGGCGCCTTGCTGTCGGATGATATCGACTGGAAGAAGTACAATTCGGAAAATTCGATTTCCGGCCGACGCGACGGTTATGTCGAGGCCTATGCCAACCTGATCGACAAGCACCCTTACATCGCCGACCGCTATCCCGACGTGCCGCCCTATATGATCGCACGCCAGATCATAGCCGACATCCTGAAGGGCAGGCTGCCGCAGGCATTTTCGGGCTATCTCGCCAACCGGTCGTCCAAGGCGCTCGGTTACTCGCCAGCCGAACTGCTGCGCGGCTATGTCGTCGGCCGGCGCTGGCGCCGCGATTGCTATGACGAGTTCCGCGCCAAATACGGCGCCCGGGCGGCCTAAGGGCGCCAATGCAGTCGCCCAAAAGTGCGCAGCGGTTTTGGGAGAACGACATGCATCAAAACAAAGACTTAAAGCGTGTCGCCTGAATCCGTTTCAGCGCGATACGCTTTAGAGCAGTTCCAGGAAAAGCGCAGCGGTTAGGCTCGGCGACTTCGCCGGTAGCCTTCCGTCCGGAATTGCGAAAAACAAAAATTGGAGCGCCTGGCCGCTCCGGCTCACCTGTCCAACTCCGGAAAATACGGATCGGAAAACCGCTGCCGCAGCCGCTCGCCAAGCAGGCAGTCGGTCGGCGCCTCCGCATCGACGCGGATGCTTTCGGCATCACCGACGCCGCTCACTTCCTGGATCAGCTTGCGGCGGATCGCGGTCGAGAATTCGGACGCCGCGTAGATCGGTAGCACGAACGAACCTGGGCCGCCGGTGACGCAATCGGCATAGTAGCGGTCGAGACGGCTGATGCTCGGCGACGGACTGATCAGGATCGGCAGGCCGTTGATCACAATGCCCTTGGCCAAAGCCGCATCGCGGGTCAGGGCGACAGGCAGCCCGGCATTGTTGGGCCCGTCTCCCGATATGTCGATGACCCGGCGCGACGCCGAAAAACCGTTTTTCTCCAGAAGCCCGGCGCCGAAGCCGAGAGCGCCGGAAATCGAGGTGCCGCGAAAGCTCCGGAACGGACGGCCCGCGATCTTGTCGGCGAAGGCGTTGGCGCTGTCCGCGCCGTCGATGACCTGCCAGGCGATCACGCCGTCGTCGCGCACGACGCCCGCCCATTCGAAATAGGCGAGCGCGATGCGGCCCCTCGGGCCCGAGCGCACCGCGCTGATGAAGTTTGGATGGCGCAGCGCCTCGACATAGCCGGCGCGCTGCAGAGCGAACTCCCCTTCGTCCATCGATTGCGAGATGTCGACGGCCAGCACCAGTTCGACATCGATGGCAGTGCTGTCGATTGCAGGCATTGGCGCTACCTCGGCGCAGGCAAGGCATGCAAGCAGGCTGAGCAGCTTGAGCATGGCAGGCTCCCACCACGCCGGGATTCTTCCCGGCGAACGCGGCGAAATAAAGCTATTTCCTGGCGCGCGCTGCAGTTGGTGGCGGTTCGATCGCGTCGGCGCGAAGGCGGGCGGGCTTGAGCGCCGATCGGCCGCTGTCCTTGACGATGGTGAGCGCGCGCGGGAAGAACTGGTTGTTGTGCAGGCCGCGCCCGATATTGAGGATGGCGGCGTCCGGCAGCCTGGCCTGCAGCATCGCCAGCACGCGCCGCAGCGTGGCGCCGTCGAATGTATCCAACGCTTCGTCGATGATCACCCATTTCGGCTTCCTCAGCACCAGCCGGGCAAAGGCGAGCAGCCGCTGCTCGTCGTCGGCCAGTTCATGCTCCCAGCGCGCCGGGCGGTCGAGCTGGGACGACAGGCGCTCCAGGCCGACTTCGCCGAGCACCGCGGAAATCTCGGCGTCGTCGACCCCGGCGCCTTCGGCATGGTTGAGCACGTCGCGCAGCGTGCCGAGCGGGAAATAGGGCGTGCGCGGCACGAAGAACGGCCTCTCGCCTGCCGGCATGCCGATGCGGCCGCCTCCCCACGGCCAGAGGCCGGCAATGGCGCGGAAGAACAGCGTCTTGCCGGCGCGCGGATCGCCGGTGATCATGACGCGCTCGCCGGCCTTTATCTCGACATCCGTCTCGGCAAGCCTCGTGCAGCCATCGGGCGAGGCGACCTCGAGCTTGTCGAATGTCAGCTTGCCATTCGCGTTTTCAATGAACTCGATGCGCTTTTCCTTGGCGTGCAGGATGTCCGTTTCGCCGAGCGCGATGCGGAAGTCGGCGACGCGCATCAGCGTTGCCCGCCAATCGGCGATGGCGCCGATATTGTTGATGAACCAGCGAAGCGAGGAATTCACTTGGTTGAAGGCGCCGACCGCCATCATCAATCCGCCGAAGCTGATATCGCCCGCGAAATAGACCGGTGCCGCGACCAGGATCGGCGCCACCACGGTGATCCAGCCATAGGCATCGGTGACCCAGGACAGGTTGATCTGGGCGCCGTAGATGCGTCGCATGGCGCCGAGCACGCTGCCGAGATCGAACTCCAGCTGCCGCCTGGCGTCCGCCTCGCCATGGGCGAGCGCGATGGCATCGACATTCTCGTTGACGCGGACCATGGAGGAGCGCAGCACCGCCTCGCGCGTGTAGCGATCGCTGTTGAACCGGATCAGCGGCCGGCCCACCAGCCAGCTCAGCCAGGAGGCGATGCCGGCATACAGGATCGCCGCCCAGACCATGTAGCCGGGTATTGCCAGCGAATGGCCGCCGACATCGAAGACGAAGCCGGAAGATAGCTCCCACAGCACGCCGATGAAGGACACAAGCAGGATGAAGGATTGCAACAGGCCGACGCCGAGATCGGTCGACAGGTCGGAGAGATGCCCGGCGTCCTGCTGCATGCGCTGGTCGGGGTTGACGCCGATGGCGCCCGCATGGGTGAGCCGGAAGGCGCGCGCCGGCCGCATCCATTCATCGATGAGGTCGAGCGTCAGCGCCTCGCGCAACTTCAGCCGGATCGTCTGGTTGAGCCAGGTCTGGCCGACATTGAGCACCAGGAGGCTGCCGGCGATTGCGGCAAATACCATCAACTGGTGCAGGAAACCCGGCAGGTCTCGCCGCGCCAGGGCGTCGTAGAAGGGCTGGTTCCAGCGGTTGAGCAGGACCTGCCCGATCGAGGTCGCGACGATGACGCCGACAATGCCGATCGAGGCCCACAGGAGCTGCCTGCGCACCGGCGACGTCTTCAGCGCCAGCCTGATCGCCGCCAATTGGTCGGAGAGGCTGCTCGACTCGACCGAGAACGCCGCCTGTCCGGCGCCGGGCTTGTCATCCGCTTGGTAGTCCATATGTGAGATCCCTGCTTTCGGGAATGGTCATCAGCGTCGAAGCCGCGCCCCGAACCCGTCCCTGAGATAGGGTGATGATTGCCTTGCGGCGCAAGGCTCGGCCCCGATCACGAACGCGTCACTCGCCTGGTCCGGGGTATTATATCGGAAGTTTGCCGGCCAAGCCGTGTCGCGCCCTGCGGCGAGAAGACCGGCACGAAGACGCGGCGCGAGGCGCGCTGCGCGACAGGCACACCCTGGTAGAGGCGCTTCTGCGCCTCGACGACGATGACGCCGGAGAAGATCGGCCAGAACCGCCGGCCGGCCCGCTCCAGCACGTTGTGGAACTGCATTATGAAGCGCCGTGGCGACGGCGGGAAGAAGAGCGCGTCCGACCATGCGGCCGGCGTGAAATTCGCCTCGCGCAGCAGTTCGGTGAGCTGGCCGCGCGAGAACGGCCGGCCGTTGCCGAAGGGCGTGTGCTCGAAGCGCGCCCAGACGCCGCGCCGGTTGGGCACCACGATGACGACTCTGCCCGCCGGCGACAGCACGCGCCAGATCTCGTTCAGCGTCTCGCGTGGATTCTCGACATGTTCGAGCGAATGGACCAGCAGCATGCGGTCGATGCAGGAATCGACCAGAGGCAATTCCTCGTCGAAGACGAGCGCGGTCGCCGTCGGTCCCGTCGCCGGCCACACCACCGCCCCTTGCGTTGCCGGCATGAAGGCAAAGACGCGCTCGGCGTCGGTGCCGAAGCGCTCCAGCCAGGGCAGCGTGTAGCCTAGGCCGACCAGGCGTTCGTTCGGAACGGTTGCCCATATCGACGACAGCGCCATGGTGATCGCGCGCTCGGCAAGGCGCCCGAGCGTGGTCGAATAGAAGGAGCGGAGATCGACGATATCGGAATGCATGCGCCGGACGGTAGCCGCGATGAATGACGAGTTCAACAAAGGCGGATGACATCGGCGCCCGGGCGCCCTATGTCTGCGGCGATAACGGAGAGCGCCGAGATGCCGGTCGAAATCGAACAGTTCATGTGCCGCACCGACAATTTCGGCGTGTTGGTTCACGACCCCGAAAGCGGGCAGACGGCGATCATCGACGCTCCGGAGGAAGCCCCGATCCTGGCCGCTATCAAGCGCGCCGGCTGGACGCCGACCATGATCCTGACCACGCATCACCATGGCGACCATGTCGAAGCCAATCTGGCCCTGAAGGAGCGTTTCAAGCTCACCATCATCGGGCCGGAAGCCGAGAAGGCGAAGATCCCTGGCATCGACCAGACCGTCAGGCAAGGCTCCGTCATCCGCCTTGGCGAGGAAAGGATCGAGGTCATCGAGACGCCCGGCCATACCGCCGGCCATGTCTCCTACCATCTGCCGGCCTCGAAGGTGGCCTTCACCGCCGACACGCTGTTTGCATTGGGCTGCGGCCGGCTGTTCGAATGCAAGCCGCCGGTGATGCACGAGTCGCTGAAGAAGCTTGCCGCGCTTCCGGCCGAGACCGTCATCTATTGCGGCCACGAATACACTTTGGCGAACGCCCGCTTCGCGCTGACCGTCGACCCCAGCAATTCAGCGCTCAAGGAACGCGCCGCAAGGATCGAGGCGCTGCGCGCCGACAACAAGCCGACCTTGCCGACGACGATCGGCCAGGAACTGTCGACCAATCCGTTCCTGCGCTGGCACGACCCGGCGATCCGCAAGCATCTCGGCATGGAGAGGGCGAGCGACGCGGAAGTGTTCGCGGAGATTCGCAAGCGCAAGGACCATTTCTAATGCATGTCGCCCAAAAGTGCGCGGAGCAATTCCAGGAAAAGTGTGAAACGGTTTTCCGTCCGGAATTGCGTTAAAAGAGAGACCGCGCGGTTTTGGGGCGAGACCTGCATCAAAATAAAGACCTCTTTGCATGACCAGCGCCGCTGAAATCATCGCAACGCTGGGCCTCCAGCCGCATCCCGAAGGCGGCTGGTATGCCGAGACTTTTCGCGATGCCTCGGGAGGCCCGCGCAGCCATTCCACCGCGATCTATTTCCTTTTGGAGAAAGGCCAGCTTTCGGCCTGGCACCGGGTGAAGGATGCGGCGGAGGTCTGGCACTTCTATGCCGGCGCGCCGCTGGCGCTCGCCATGCATGAGGAAGGCTCCGGCGCCGTCATCGAACAGGTGCTCGGCGCGGCACTTGCCGCGGGCGAGCGGCCGCAGGTCGTCGTGCCGGCTAACTGGTGGCAGTCGGCGCGCAGCCTCGGCGAATGGACGCTGGTCGGCTGCACGGTGGCGCCGGGTTTCGACTTCGCAGCTTTCGAGCTTGCCGAGCCGGGCTGGCAGCCGCGAGCATGATCCCGAAAAGTGGTTACCGGTTTTCGGACAAGACCATGCGCTATCAAACTCTTAACTCAAGAGAAAACCGAGCGTGATTGCCAACTGGGCCGCATAGTAAAGCACCCAGACCGCATAGCGCATCCAGACGCGATGCGGCGAGATCGCGGCTAGCAGGAAGCGCTCCGCCGCCAGCAAGCCGTCCGAGGCCACGAACAGCACGGCTCCGGTGATAACCCAGGTATGGAAGGTCGTAAGCGCGGAGATGCCCATGGCCAGGATCGCCGCGACATAGACGGCGATCGGGATACGCAAGGCAGGACCGACGCGCCGCCATAGCGCGGCGAGCATCACGATAACGAAGATCGCCAGCGCCAGCACGATGGCGCCGCGCCAGGATTCGGCGGTGAGCAGCCCGATCCCGCCGCCAGCCTCCAGGAACAGGGCGACATAGGCGACATGCGCGGCAAGAAAGCTCGCCAGGCCGCCAAGGAAAGCCTTTTCGCCGTCGCCCGAGAGGAACGCATCGCCGGCGGCGCTGAGCGCTAGCGCCGCGACGAGCAGCAGCGGCCCGCCCTGCATGACGGCGAGCGCCGCCAGCAAGCCGACGGCCAGCGTCTTCGCGGCGGAGCGGGCGAGGCGCGGCGAAAGCTCGAGCGCAAGGACGTAAATCGCGGCGGCGGCGATTGAGAACAGAAGCGTCGCATTCGGGTTGGCCTCGATGCCGCCCGGAAACGGCATCATGCGCTTGCTCCGCCGGTCGCCGGCTTGCGCAGCAGGAGCGACTTCGCGGCGAGCGCCGCCCCGCCGGTGATGAGCACGCAGGCCAAAAGGATGCGGAGCGACGGCTCGGCTACGCCGGCCGCGATCAGCACCAGCGTCGACAAAAGCGGCGCGGCATAGCTTGCCGCCCCCAGCACCTGGATGTTGCCGCGCTTGACGCCGATATCCCAGGCATAGAAGGCGGCCCCCACCGGCATCAGGCCGAGCCCGACGACCGCCAGCCATTGGCCCGGGCCGTCGGGCAGCACGGTTTTTTCGAGCAGCAGGTGGCAGGCGAGCGAAAGCACCGATGTCGCGGCACAGAACCAGGTGACGATGGAGGTCGGCACCGACGGGAAGCGTCGCGACAAGAGCGAATAGGACGACCACAGCAGCGCGCAGACGCCCGCCACCGCATGGCCGAAGGCGTAGCGCGCGTCGAAGGCGAGCCCGCCGCCCTTGGTGACGATGAGGAAAGTGCCGGCAAGGCCGAGCAGCGCGCCGACGACATGGTTCCAGGCGAGCCGCTCGCCCGGCATCAGCGCCGAGCCGAGCACGATGAGCAGCGGCCACAGATAGGCGATCAGGCTCGCCTCGACCGCCGGCGCGTTGCGCAGCGCCGTGAAGTAGAAAAAGTGGTAGCCGAACAGACCGGCAATCCCGATCAGCCACACCTGCGGCGGAATCTTCTGGCTCTTGTCCGGAGCCGGCATCATCAGCCTGGCGGCAAGCCCGACGCAGGTGCCGATGGCGAAGGTGATGGCCGACAGCAGGAACGGCGGCACCTGCCCGGAGGCGTCGGTGAGCAGTGCAAGCAGCGCCCACATGGCGACCGCCGAGAAACCGATCAGTGTTGCGCGCCCCATACTTGTCCCCGGCGGCGCGCCGCGGCGCCCTTAGCAATTCCAGGTGCCTGGCGGTTTTCCGTCCGGAATTGCGTAAAAACAAACTAGTTCACTGCTTCAAACCGTCTCGCGCTTATGGTCAGCGGACCGATCTGGGTCCCGACCGTGGCGCGGATCGGCGCATATACGCCGGATTGGCCGAGCGGTGCAAATGTCACCATCATGCGGCTCTTGTTCTTGAGGAACTCAAGCGCCTTGCGGCCCTTGCGATAGCCCGCCACCGGCTCGAAGCCCATCTTGCAGGTAACGGTGTCGCCCTTGTAGCCGGGCACCGAGATCGAGCCTTTCGAGGCATAGGTCAGCGACAGGTTGGCGCGCATCTCGCCATCGTAGAATTTGACGGTCCGGCCGCAGACCTTGTCCAGGCTGTCGGCATGGATGACGGTGGCCGCCATCGGATCGAGCACCGATTTCAGGTCGCCGGCGCCGACCGGCACCCAGCTCTTGGGATCGCGCTTGCCCGGCCCTGGAAGGACCTTCGTCGAGGAGACGTCGCCACCGGCGAAGCGTATGTCGACCACCGATGCCTTCTTGCCGGAGGTGTAGTCTGCCCGGAAGGCCTGCGGCCGCATCTGCTGGCCCGAAATCGTGCCTTTCGACGAGATCGTGCCCTTGGTGTCGTCGAACAGCTTGGCAATGCCCGCGGCGGAGACCGTGCCGTTGATGGCGTAGTTGTCGCCGTCGTAACGGCTGGAAAAAGTCGCCCTGGCGACCGAAAGGCCAAGGAAAGACACCGTATATTCGCCCTTGAAGGACTGCGGCGAGGCTGCGGCAAAACCCGACGTCGGCACGGTGACGGCAAGCAGGGCGGCAAAGGCTTGGGATGATCGAAGCATGGCGGGCAGTAAGTCCTTGATACGGCCGGAAACGCAACGGTTCCAGCTTGGCAATCCCTTCGCGAAGGGCTTATAGGGCGAAATCCGGCCTTTATATGGAGCGCGCTTCGCCATCCCGCACTTGCCGGAGCTTGACGCCGTGGCGAAATGCAACTATGGAACGCCAACTTTTCCAAAGGCCGCCTGACCGAGACCGCGCGCCGCCTGGCGCGGGCAGAATGGTTTGGCAGGTTAGAACTGAAGGTTAGACAAGATGTCCCGCACCTGCGAGCTCACTGCCAAGGCAGTCCAGACCGGCAACAATGTGAGCCATGCCAACAACAAGACCAAGCGTCGCTTCCTGCCGAACCTGGTCAATGTGACGCTGATTTCCGAAGTGCTGAACCAGAACGTTCGCCTGCGCATTTCGGCCAACGCGCTGCGTTCGGTCGAGCATCGCGGCGGCCTCGACGCGTTTCTGGCCAAGGCCGACGCCAAGGAGTTGTCGCAGCGCGCCCGCCTGCTCAAGAAGCAGATCGCCAAGAAGCTCGCCGAGCAGTCGGCCGCCTGAAGCGCCCTTTTCAGGCGGGGACGACCGCCTCGAGCACCGGCCCCAAACTGGTGCTCTAATGAGCGAGCGTCGACATGACGCTCAGCTGGTTCCATTACCCAGGATAAAAAAATGACCTTCCTTTCACGATACCTGCCCTTCGTGGCCGCCATGGCGCTCGTTGTCGTGGCGTCGAATATTCTTGTCCAGTTCCCGATGCAGGGCCAGATCGGCGGCCTGTCGCTGGCCGACCTGCTGACCTGGGGCGCCTTCACCTATCCTTTCTCCTTCCTGGTCACCGACCTCACCAATCGCCGCTATGGCCCTGCCGTGGCGCGCAAGGTGGTGTTCGTCGGCTTCATGACAGCGGTGGTCTGCTCGATCCTCGTTCCGCCCTTCCTGTTCCGCCACGGCCTGATCGAATTCGAGACCGCCGCCGACCGGCTGGTGCGCATCGCCGCAGCTTCCGGCGCAGCCTTCCTCTGCGCGCAATTGCTTGACGTGACCGTCTTCAACCGGCTGCGCCGGCAGAGCTGGTGGCGCGCGCCGATCGTCGGCACGCTGGTCGGCTCCGTGTTCGATACGGTGATCTTCTTCGGCGTCGCCTTCTCCGCCGCCTTCGCCTTTGTCGGACCCAATGACAGCTTCGCGCTGGAAACGGCGCCGCTGATGGGCGTGCTGCCTGTCGAGGCCATGCGCTGGGTCTCCTGGGGCCTCGGCGATCTCTCGGTCAAGCTGATCATCGCGGTGGTGGCGCTGATCCCCTACCGGCTACTTGCCGCCCGCTGGAGCCAGCCAGCAGTCGCGGTCTACCCATGATCCCGCAAAGTGAGGCCCGGTTTGCGGAAAAGATCATGGCCAGACAAAGCGCGCGCCCGTGATCCCCTGGGTTCAGCTTGATTCAGCCCGCACGCCCGACGGCGCTCAGGAACTTCGCCTGAAGCGGCGCGGCGCCGAATTCTCGATCATGCTGGGCACCAACGAGCTGATGAACAGCCGCCTCAGCGGCTCCGAGGAGGCACTGGCCAGGCTTTCCTGTGAGCGGATCGCCGGCCGCAGGCAGCCAAAAATCCTGATCGGCGGGCTTGGCATGGGTTTCACGCTGCGCGCCGCTCTTGCCGCGCTTGGCGGCGACGCCGCTGTCACCGTTGCGGAACTGGTCCCAGAGGTCGTCGCCTGGGCGCGCGGCCCGATGGCCGAGATCTTCGACGGCTGCCTTGACGATCCCCGCGTTACCGTTCGCGTGGCCGATGTCGGGCACGCTATCCGCTGGGACGTGTGGGACGCCATCCTGCTCGACGTCGATAACGGTCCGGAAGGCATCGTCTACAAGGGCAATGACGCGCTCTACGGCACGGCCGGCCTGGCTGGTGCCCGCGCGGCACTCAAATCAGGCGGCGTGCTTGCGGTATGGTCGCAGGGACCGGATAGCGGCTTCACGCGGCGGCTGAAGCAGGCGGGCTTCGTGGTCGAGGAGATCAAGACGCGCGCCCACGGCAAGCGTGGCGCTCGTCACGTCATCTGGATCGCCACCAACGGTTAATGCATGTCGCCCAAAAGTGTGCAGCGGTTTTGGGCGACATGCATTAAAACAAAGACTTAAAGCGCGTCGCTCGAATCCGTTTCGACGTGACGCGCTTTAGTCACGGGCGACAGCAGGGCGATAAGCCGCCCGACGCACGTCATTCCAGCGGCTTTACCCTTTGTTACGGCCGATGATGCAGGATCGCCAAAACGATCCAGGACAGCGCCGCCAGCATGACCACCCAGGGCACCGGTTGGAAACATGACCTCCTGCTCGCGCTTTGCGCGACGCTGCTCGTGCTGGCGATCAATGCGGTCTCCGGCTTCCCGACGATCGCGGATCTTGGCGCCGACAACGACAGCATGCTGCGGTTGGTCGAGGTCCGCGACCTGCTGGCCGGCCAGAGCTGGTTCGATCTTCACCAATACCGGATGGGCCTGGCAGGCGGCTTCTCCATGCACTGGTCGCGGCTGGTCGACACGCCGATCGCGCTGATCATCCTCGCCTTCCATGCGCTGGGCGCCAGCACGGCCGCCGCCGAAAGAGCGGCGCAGATCATCTGGCCGCTCTCGCTCCACGGGCTCACCATATTCGTCATCCTGCGCGCCTCGCGGCGCTTTGCCGGCGCCGACGTGGCGATGCCGTCGCTGGTGCTCGCGACCGCGGCGCTGTTCTTTCTCGGCATTTTCAACCCTGGCACGCTCGACCACCACAATGTCCAGCTCCTGCTGACGGCGGCCAGTCTCTGGTTGCTGATGGAGGCTCCCTTCTGGCGGCCAGCCGCCCTTCTGTCCGGCCTGTGCGCGGGCCTCACGCTGGCTGTCGGCATGGAGACCGCGCCTTACGTGGCCGCGCTTGGCGCTTGTGCCGCGGTGCTCTTCATCCTCGACCAACGGGAGCGCCTGATCGCGCGCGGCTTCGGCATCGGATTTGCCGCGACAGGTTCGGTGGTCCTCGTTGCCACCATACCGCCGGCGGCCTGGGGCGTGGCCCAGTGCGACGCCTTCTCGGCCTTCCAATTCGTCATCGCGGCGCTGTCGGGCTTCGGCCTGGCGGCGATTGCCGCTCTGTCCGGGCAATCGACGGCCAGGACACGGTTCGTCTCAATGTCCGTCTTGGCCCTGGCGGTCGGGGCCGTTGCGATCGTGCTCTTCCCGCAATGCCTGGCATCGCCCTATGCCGGCATGGATGAGCGCGTTCGCACCTATTGGCTGAACGACGTCGTCGAGGCGCAGCCCTTCCTCAGTGTGGCCGTCAATCAGCCGAAGCTGATGGCGGCGCGCTATGTGACGCCCTTCATCGCGATCCTGTTGATCGGCCTTCGGCTGCGCGGCCGCCGCCTGCGCCGCGAGGAAGCCCTTGCCGCCGTGCTGTTGATCCTTGCCTTCGTCGTCAGCCTCTGGCAGGTGCGCGGCTCGACCTTCTCGGTCGCCTTGGCTGTGCTGCCGCTCTCGACCTGGATCGCCGGGATCCGCATGCAGGCAAGCGCCGCGCAGTCATGGCGCGTCTCCACCCGCATCGCGGCGGCATGGCTGGTGTCGCTCAACGCGACCTGGGCCGGCGTTGCGGTCGCCGCGCAGTCCGTGGTCCAAAAAGGGCCCAGGGAGATCAACTCCGACGCGGACCATGCGCTGACCTGCGGCAAGGCCGCAGACTTCAGCGAGCTGGCCGCCATGCCTGCAACCACTGTGCTTGCCTCTTCCAATCTGGGCTCCGCCATAGTGATGTTTACCGGCCACAGGGCGTTGGCCGGCCCCTACCATCGCAACGTCGGCGGCAATCTCGCCATGCTCGACGCCTTCATGGGAACGCCGGACGCCGCCCGCGCCATCGTCGAGCGCGAACATGTCGGGCTGGTCGCCATATGCCGCGGCAATTCGGAAGAGCTGTCGCTCGCCGCCGAGGCTCCCACAGGCCTGGCCGCCCGACTGTTGAAGCGGGACGTTCCCGACTGGCTGGAATTGGTGAGCTCTTCGGCGAACAAGCCGGTCGAGATTTACAAGGTCCGCTGAGGATCACGGCAATTTCAGGAAAAGCGTAGCGGTTTTCCGCCCGGAATTGCCCAAAAACCAAGCCTTGCTCAGTCCTGATGCAGGATGAATTCCAGGTAGAGGTTTCGCTGCAGGATCGACTGGTTGTCGTCCGACACCAGCGACACCATCAGCGCACCGTCGTCGCGGGTCCAGACGTCGAGCCCTTCCATATTGTCGATCTGGTAGCCCATATCGGCTTCCATCAGCACCGGGCCGTCGGCGACCGCGCCCTTCTCGACGCTCTCGCCATAGATGCGCCGCAGCCGCATCTTCACCCCGCGCGCCATCGAAAAGCTGCGTTCCAGCAGAAGCAGGTCGCCATCGGGCAGGAAGGCGCCATCGGTGATGTCGAAATCGCCGTTGCGCTTGACCGTGAAGACGCCCCTCCTCGGTCCCTCGATGATGGCGGCATAGATGTTGCCGGCCTTGTCGAGGCTCTTTTCCGAAACCACGACCAGGCCGCCCTCGTGCTGGCCGTGGGGATTGGCATGCGTGACCGTCTCGAAGCCGCGGTTCTGGCGCAGCTCCCGGGCCGGGACAAGATAGTCGAGCGTCTCGAACGGCGCCTTCATGTCGTCGGGGTCGATCTTGAACTGGACGACGCGCTGTTCGCGCTCGAAGCCGACGGTGGCGATGCCGTTCTTCACCGCCAGGCCTTCGGCGTCGACCTCCCATTTCTTGTCGATCGGCTGGCCCGAAGCGTCGACCATTTGCTGCATGCGGAAATTCGACACGCCCGAGGGGCGCTTGTCGGCATCGTGAGTGACGGTGCCGAAGAACCAGAAGCCGGTGTCGGCGACGCCGATGAAGTCGCTGCCGGGCTTGAGGAAGCGGAAAGCCGACAGCGCGCCGAAATCGCGCGACGGCGAGGTCATCTCCAGCCCGCCGACAAACTCAAGCGGCCCGAACTGTTTCTGGTCGCGGCCGACGCGGAACTCTGTGATCGGCCGCGCCGAAATCTCGATTGCCTCGACCGGAGCTCGCTGGGTCGCAATCGCCGGCGAAACAACCGCGCAGGTCAGCACGCTGGCGAAAACCGTCCGCCGGAATCCGCCTCGCGAAAAGGTCATCCGGCGCGCCGCAAGCCGCCGCGCCGCGTGTCGCGCGCGCTCTCCTCGCCGAACAGCGATGCCAATTGCTCGGTCATGGCGCCCGCGAGTTCCTCGGCATCGACGATGGTGACGGCGCGGCGATAGTAGCGGGTGACGTCGTGGCCGATACCGATCGCAAGGAGCTCCACCGGCGAGCGCGTCTCGATGAGATCGATCACCGCGCGCAGGTGCCGCTCCAGATAGTTGCCGGGATTGACCGACAAGGTGGAATCGTCGACCGGCGCGCCGTCCGAGATCATCATCAGAATCTTGCGCTGTTCCGGCCGGCCGATCAGCCGGTTGTGCGCCCAAAGCAGCGCCTCACCGTCGATGTTCTCCTTGAGCAGGCCCTCGCGCATCATCAGGCCGAGATTGCGCCGCGCGCGCCGCCACGGATGGTCGGCGGACTTGTAGATGATGTGGCGCAGATCGTTGAGCCGACCCGGATTCGGCGGCTTGCCATCCTTCAGCCATTTCTCGCGCGCCTGCCCGCCTTTCCAGGCGCGCGTGGTGAAGCCGAGGATTTCCACCGAAACGCCGCAGCGCTCCAGCGTGCGCGCCAGAATGTCGGCGCAGGTCGCGGCAACCGTGATCGGCCGCCCGCGCATCGAGCCCGAATTGTCGAGCACCAGCGACACCACCGTGTCGCGGAACTTGGTGTCGCGCTCCTGCTTGAAGGACAGCGGCTGCATCGGATCGATGACGACGCGCACCAGTCGCGCCGGATCGAGATAGCCTTCCTCCAGGTCGAAATCCCAGGAGCGGTTCTGCTGCGCCATCAGGCGACGCTGCAGCCGGTTGGCCAGGCGGCCAACGACGCCGGAGAGATTGGCGAGCTGCTTGTCGAGGAAGGCGCGCAGCCGGTCGAGCTCCTCTTCCTCGCACAGGTCCTCGGCGCCGACCGTCTCGTCGAAAGCGGTGGTGAAGACCTTGTAGTCGATTTCCTTCGGCAGGTTGAGGAAGGGATTGTCGTTGCGGCGCGCTTCGCCCGGCGTCTCGGCGTCGGAATCGTCCTCGTCGGAGAGATCGTCCGATGTGGCGTCGGTCGCCTCCGTCTCGGCAGAGTCTTCCTCGTCGGCAGAGGCTTCGGCATCTTCGGACTGCGACTGCTCCGAGCCGGAATCGTCCTCGCCGCCTTCCTCGCTCTGCTCCTCGCCCTGCTGCTCGTTTTCCTCGTTGTCCTCGGAGTCTTCCGTCTCCTGGTCGTCGCCGAGTTCCTCGGCCATTTCCATGGAGACTAGCATGTTGCGCACGACGCGCGCGAAGGCCTGCTGGTCGTCGAGCTTGGACGACAGGCCGTCGAGGTCGCCGCTGGCCTTCTCCTCGACCCAGGGGCGCCACAGATCGACCAGCCGCTCGCCACTCTTCGGCACGGCGCGGCCGGTCAGCTTCTCGCGCACCATCAGCGCCACCGCCTCCTCGAGCGGGGCGTCGGCCTTGTCCTTGACGTCGACCAGGTTTGCCTTGGCGTATTTGTCCTCGAGCATCGAGCCGATATTGTCGGCCACGCCCTGCATGGCGCGGCTGCCGATCGCCTCGACGCGCGCCTGCTCGACGGCATCGAAAATAGCTCGCGCGAGCTTGCCTTCCGGCGCCAGCTTGCTGTGGATGCGTTGATCGTGGCAGGCGCGCTTCAGCGCCATGGAATCGCCGATGCCGCGGGTGATCGCGATGTCGTTGCGGGAAGCCTTCTTGGGCAGTTCCGGCAGGCGGGCGCGGTTGCCGGCCAGCGCCGGCCTGTCCTTGGCGAAGCCGACCTCGAGGTCCTTGTCGCCGGCGACGGCGCGCATGCAGACGGTGACGGCGCGCTTGAAGCTGTCCGCTTCAGACCCGTTCTTCGGCTTGTTGCGCGTGTTGTCGCCCGGACCCGCCATCGATCATTCCCTGCGCGTTTTGGCCCGAAAGGCCAAGCCTCCCGGCACGCGCTACCCCAGCACCACGTTGGCGGCGCTCTCCGGCAGGTCTTCGCCAAAGGCGCGCTGATAGAATTCGGCCACCACCGAACGCTCCAGCTCGTCGCACTTGTTGAGGAAGGTCAGCCGGAACGCCATGCCGATATCGCCGAAGATCTCGGCGTTCTCGGCCCAGGTGATGACGGTGCGCGGGCTCATGACGGTCGAGAGATCGCCATTGATGAAGGCCGAGCGCGTCATGTCGGCGACGCGCACCATCTTGTTGACGATCTCCTTGCCCTTGCTGTCGCGATAGTGCTTGGCCTTGGCCAGAACGATCGAGACCTCGTTGTCATGCGGCAGGTAGTTGAGCGTGGTGACGATCGACCAGCGATCCATCTGCGCCTGGTTGATCTGCTGCGTGCCGTGATAGAGGCCGGTGGTGTCGCCGAGGCCGACCGTGTTGGCGGTGGCGAACAGGCGGAAGGCCGGATGCGGACGGATGACGCGGCTCTGGTCGAGCAGCGTCAGCCGGCCCGAGGATTCCAGCACGCGCTGGATGACGAACATCACATCCGGGCGGCCAGCGTCGTACTCGTCGAAGCAGAGCGCCACATTGTGTTGATAGGCCCAGGGCAGGATGCCGTCGCGGAACTCGGTGATCTGCAGGCCTTCCTTGACGACGATGGCGTCCTTGCCGACGAGGTCGATGCGGCTGACATGGCTATCGAGGTTGACGCGCACGCAGGGCCAGTTGAGCCGCGCGGCGACCTGCTCGATATGCGTCGACTTGCCGGTGCCGTGATAGCCCGCCACCATGACGCGGCGGTTGTAGGCGAAGCCGGCAAGGATCGCCAATGTCGTCGCCTTGTCGAACAGATAGTCCGGGTCGATGTCGGGCACATGCTCGGTCGCTGCCGAATAGGCGGGAACCACCATCTTGGAGTCGAAGCCGAATTTCTCCTTCACCGACACGGTCGTATCGGGCAGGTTGGCGATGTCGCGATCGACCTTGTTCATCACTATCAACGTCTCCACGGGCGAAACGCCGCGTTTCGCCGGCAATCGATTTTGTTCGGGGGCGGTCTTAGAGCCTTTTCCAACCTTATGAAAGTTGGAAAACGACACGGACCGTAGGGCCGCTCAGCACAATCCTGCTTGCTTGAGCACGCGATAGGCCTGCAGCACATCGCGGAACCGGTCTTCCGAACCTCTGTCGCCGCCATTCGCATCGGGATGGTGGCGTTTAACCAGTTCCTTATAGCGCGCCTTGATATCCTTGCCAGTCGCCTTTGTATCAAGGCCAAGCGTTTCCAGCGCCTTGGCCTCAAGCGGCTTTGCCTTGCGCTCGCGCACTTCCCGCGTTCCGCCGCCGAACAGGTTGAAGGGGTCGCGCATGCGGTTGTAGTAGCCGGCGCGCCCCGAACGCTGCTGCGCGAAATCGGGCGCCGAACGCATCCCGCCGCCATTGGCACCCATGCGCCAGGTCGGCCGGTGGCCGGTCAGCGCCTCCTTTTGGAAGCGGGCGATCTCGCTGTCCGACACGCCCGAGAAATAATTGAAACCCTTGTTGTATTCGCGCACATGCTCGAAGCAGAAGCGGAAATACTCGCCCTCCTTCAGGCGCCCGACCGGCGCGCGATGCGTGCCGGCCTCGCTGCAACCGTCCCACTGGCAGATCGGGGCGCGCGACTTCAGCTCGGCGTCCTTTTCCGGCCGGATGCGAATTTTCTCGAAATATTTGGGATACGGTTTCATCTCACCCATTTATGGGCTGTTCGCTGGTGCGAAACAAGAATTGACATTTCGCCGATGATCGCTCTAACCGCTGAATCACGGCTTAAAAGCGGTCGAAAGTGCAGATTTTGCGGCGGTGCCGCAGATGTGGTGAAGGAAAGCTCCGATGTCCATACAGTCGACGATGGAAAACAAGCTGAAGGCGGCATTTTCGCCGGAAAGGCTCACCGTCATCAACGAAAGCCATCTTCACGCCGGCCATCACCACGTCGAGCACGGCCACGAGGCCGTCTTCGACGGCACCGGCGAGACGCATTTCCGTGTCCGCATCGTCTCGCCGGATTTTGCCGGCATGAGCCGCATCGAACGCCACCGCGCCGTCAACCGGCTGCTTGCCGACGAACTCAAAGCCGGCGTGCACGCGCTGGCGATCGAGCCGGCCGCGCCTGGCGAAAAGACGCGCTGGTAACTACACGACCGTCGCCTTCAGGAAAGCCATGACCGCGGCGGTCAGCGCGTCGCCGTCCTCGCCGAAGCGGCGGTTGATCGCCATATGCGAATAGGCGCTGCCGTCGAACAGGGTGACCTTGGTGCCCCCTGCCCGTAGCCGGTCCGTTAGATCGCGGGCCGCGGCCGCGCGGATCGGCGCGTTCGAATAGGCGACGAACACGGGCGGATGGTTGGCCGTCCCGATATAGGTCGCGGGCGACAGCGCCCGCCACTGGCCTGGATCCGAAAACGCCTGCGCATAGACCGGACGCAGCTTGCCGCCCTGCGCCTTGGCCAGGGCCTCGATGTCATAGGCCTCGGTATCATCGAGCACCAGCGCGGCAACGCCGGGCAAGCCGCCGCGAAACCCCGTCAGCGCCGCGAGATGGCAACCGGCCGAGTGCCCCATGACCGCGACACGGTCGGGATCGCCGCCATATTTGGCGATATTGGCCCGCACATAGCAGTATGCCTTCTCGACGTCGCTCGCCTGGGTGGCGACATCGGCCGTGGGCAGCATGCGGTAGTCGATCGAGACGAACAGGAAGCCGTTGGCGAGCAGGAAGCCCGGCTTGGCATTGACGTTGTTGCGGTTGCCGAGCCGCCAGGCGCCGCCATGGATGAAGAAGACGACCGGATCGCCCTTGGCGCCCTCGCGCGCGTAGATGTCGAGCTTGGCCGGGCCATAATCGAGCGTCCGCGGCGCCGGCTGGCGCGGGCGCCAGGCCGAGGACGCAGCTGTCGGCAACAGCGCAGCAATGGACGCAAGGACAAAATGCCGCCGATCGATCATGATCATCTCCTGACCGCCCCTCTGCCCGACTGCCCTTCCGCAAAGCCGCCCTTCCGCAAAGAGTGCATGCGAGCGCGGCGGGCGTCCAGTTAAGGATTGTTCATCGGCCGCGCGGTTGGCTCGTCAACGGCGAGCCGGCAACCGCTTTCACGCCGTCAAATGCGCCGGCGCGCAACGCAGCCGCGTCAGCAGGACCATGGAACATTTCCCTGGTCTGGCAGTTTGATTGAGGCCCCGGCCCTGGAGGAAGCCCTCATCCATGCCGGGCGGATTATTAGTCGGACCGGAGAGCCGACGCCCTCGGCCGGCGCCTCCGAAGGGTGACCACCAATGACGATGACGTATCGAGCTCCAGCCGTGCGTGCCAACGGATGCTCAGGCCGTTTGCAGCGGCTGCGCCTGTTCCCGGCAATTGCGCTGGCGGCCTTCCTTTCGGCTCCGGCCGCCGCGCATCAGGCGCCCAAGGGCTGGCAGTATGACAGCTCATGCTGCTCGGGAATGGACTGCTACCAGGCACCTACCGCCGACGTGAAGGAAACGAAATATGGATACCAGCTCTCCACCGGAGAGCTAATTCCCTACTCCGACAGTCGGATCAAGCGCTCGCGTGACGAGTTCTTTCACGAGTGCAAGCCCGGCGGCGACGCGAAGTCTCAGCATTCGTTTTGCCTCTATGTCCCCGACCACGGCATGTAAGCGGGGGAAAAACTAAGATTCTTCTTGAAGCTCTCCCGGCTATCACCACCTTAAAGATTATGGGTGAGCATTCCGTCCGCATCGGGTGCTTTGAGACGTCGATGCCCGATTGCAGGCGCTCTCCTTCATGTGAGGGAACCACAATGCTTTCCGGCAGTTGAATACGAGACGAGCCGACTGGCCGACTGGAAGCCCGAGCGGCTCTGAGGGCAGAATATCATGCGAGAGAACCAATCCGACGTCTTCGATCTGTTTTCGGAGATTTACGCCAACGCGGCCCAGGAAGAGATCAGCCTTCAGCAATATCTGCTAGCCTGCCGCGAGGACAAATCCATGTATGCCTCCGCGCCTGAGCGGATGGTCGAGGCAATAGGCGAGCCGAACCTGGTCGACACCAGCAAGGATGAGCGGCTCGGGCGCATCTTCTCGAACCGTACCATCAAGGTGTACCCCTCCTTCTCCGATTTCTACGGAATGGAGGATACGATCGAGCGCATTGCCGGATATTTCCGCTATGCCTCGCAGGGTCTCGAGGAGCGCAAGCAGATCCTCTATTTGCTCGGGCCGGTCGGCGGCGGCAAGTCCTCGCTTGCCGAACGGCTGAAGAAGCTCATGGAACAGCGCCCGATCTACACGCTGAAGGCCGGCACTCAGATCAGCCCGATTTTCGAATCGCCGCTCGGCCTGTTCCACCCCGATCGGATGGGCGATCTGCTGGAAGACAAGTACGGGATAGCCCGCCGTCGCCTGAATGGGCTCATCTCGCCCTGGGCGGCCAAACGGCTCGACGAACTGTCCGGCGACATTTCCAAATTCAGCGTGGTCAAGCTGTCGCCGTCGCGTCTGCGTCAGATCGCCATCGCCAAGACCGAGCCCGGCGACGAGAACAACCAGGACGTCTCGGCCCTGGTCGGCAAGGTCGACATCAGGCAACTGGAAAATTTCAGCCAATCCGATCCGGATGCCTATTCCTACAGCGGCGGCTTGAACCGGACCACGCAGGGCCTGCTCGAATTCGTCGAAATGTTCAAGGCGCCCATCAAGGTCCTGCACCCGTTGCTGACGGCAACCCAGGAAGGCAGCTACAACGGCACCGAGAATTTCGGCGCCTTCCCCTATCAGGGCATCGTCGTTGCCCACTCCAACGAATCGGAATGGCAGCAGTTCAAGAACAACAAGAACAATGAGGCCTTCCTCGACCGCATCCTCGTGGTCAAGGTTCCGTATTGCCTTCGCATCACTGAAGAAAGGCAAATCTACGAGAAGCTGCTGCGCGAAAGCGATCTGGCAAACAGCCCCTGTGCGCCCGAGGTGCTGGACATTCTCAGCCGTTTTACGGTCTCGACCCGCCTTGCCGAGCACGAGAATTCGCCGCTCTACACCAAGATGCGCGCCTATGACGGCGAGAACCTCAAGGAAATCGACCCGAAGGCGAAATCGGTCCAGGAATATCGCGATGCCGCGGGCGTCGACGAAGGCATGACCGGGGTCAGCACGCGTTTCGCCTTCAAGATCCTGTCGCAGACTTTCAACTACGACACCAAAGAGGTCGCCGCCGATCCCGTGCACCTGATGTACATCCTCGAGGAGGCGATCAAGCGCGAGCAATTCCCCAAGGAAACAGAAGCCGCGTACCTCGAGTTCATCAAATCGGAACTTGCAGCGCGCTACGCCGAGTTCATCGGCCACGAGATCCAGAAGGCCTATCTGGAATCGTATAGCGAGTACGGCCAGAACCTTTTCGACCGCTATATCGCCTACGCCGATGCCTGGATCGAGGACCAGGATTACAAGGATCCCGATACTGGCCAGATCCTCAATCGCGAGGTTCTGGACAAGGAATTGTCGCAGGTCGAAAAGCCGGCCGGCATCGCCAATCCCAAGGATTTCCGCAACGAAGTGGTCAAGTTCACGTTGCGCGCCCGCGCCCGCAATCATGGCCGCAACCCGTCCTGGACGAGCTATGAAAAGCTCCGCGAGGTGATCGAGAAGCGCATGTTCGGCCAGGTCGAGGATCTGTTGCCGGTGATCAGCTTCGGCTCCAAGCAGGACAGCGTCACGGAGAAGCGGCACAACGAATTCGTGCAGCGGATGGCGGAGCGCGGCTATACCCAGCGCCAGGTGCGCCGGCTGGTCGACTGGTATATGCGCGTGAACAAGGCTGGCTGAGCAAAGCCCGAACGGTTCCATGCCGATCTTCATCGACCGCCGCCTGAATCCGAAGGACAAGAGCCTGAGCAATCGTCAGCGCTTCCTCCGGCGCGCCCGGGAAGAGCTCAAGCGCAGCATTCGCGACCATGTCCGGACAGGCCGCATCGCCGAGGTCGACCGCGAGCATGCCGTGCCGATGCCCCGGAAAGGCACCAGCGAACCGACCTTCGGCGACGCCAAGGACAGCGGCCAGCGCCAGCACATCTTGCCCGGCAACAAATCGTTCAGTCCCGGCGATCTGATCCCCAAGCCTGGCGGCGGCGGCGCGGGCTCTTCGGCGCCGGGAACCACGGAATCCGAAGACGATTTTCGCTTTGTGCTGTCGCGCGAGGAAGTGCTCGACCTCTTCTTCGAAGATCTCGAACTGCCCGATCTGGTCAAGCTCAATCTCAAGCAGATACTGAGCTTCAAGCCAAGACGGGCAGGCTTCACGGCAAGCGGGGCGCCGACCAACATCAATGTCGGACGCACGATGCGAAACAGTCACGGGCGCCGCATCGCGCTCAGGCGTCCCAAGCAGGCGGAACTGGACGCGATCGCCAAGCTGATTGCCGAGCTGGAATCGAAGCCGGCAAGCCCGGCAATACGCGAACGCGCCGCGGCTCTACGCAAGGAGCTTGACCTGCTTGAGCGCCGGCGCAAGCGAATTGCCTTTGTCGACCCGGTCGACATCCGTTTCAATCGCTTCGACCCCCAGCCAGTGCCGAATGCGAGCGCGGTCATGTTCTGCCTGATGGACGTCTCTGGGTCGATGGGGGAGCGCGAGAAGGATCTGGCCAAACGCTTCTTCGTGCTGCTGCATCTATTCCTGACGCGACGTTATGAACGCACCGAGATCGTCTTCATTCGCCACACCCACGAGGCCAAGGAGGTGGACGAGCATACGTTCTTCTACCATACCCAAAGCGGCGGCACCGTCGTCTCCACAGCGCTCGAGGAAATGCATCGCATCATCGAGCAGCGCTATCCGGTCGCCGAATGGAATATCTATGCCGCCCAGGCTTCCGACGGCGACAATTTCGCCACCGATTCCGAGCGCTGCATAGAACTCCTCGACCGCAAGCTCATGCGCCTTTGCCAGTATTTCGCCTATGTGGAAATCATCGACGAGCGCGAAAGCCACATTTTCGGCTCGACCGAGAACGGAACGTCGCTCTGGCGCGCCTACAACGCCGTCGACGGGAAATGGCCGAATTTCCAGATGAGGCGCATCGCCGCTCCGGCCGATATCTATCCGGTCTTTCGCGAGCTCTTCGCCAGGCAGCCTGCGCTGCGCAAGAGTGCGTGAGGACACTGGGTCGATGGGATAGGAGCCGATGGTCAGTCAAGCGCGCAAATCCGAACTGCTGTTTTCCGGGTCGGACTGGGATTTTGCGAAACTGTCGCGCGTCTACGAAGAGATCGAGGCGATAGGGGTCGAAGAGCTTCGCCTCGACATCTATCCGGTGCAGATGGAGGTCATTTCCTCCGAGCAGATGCTCGACGCCTATTCCTCGGTCGGCATGCCGCTGATGTATCGGCATTGGTCGTTCGGCAAGCATTTCCTTTACAACGAGTTTCTCTACCGCAAGGGCGCGCGCGGTTTGGCCTATGAACTGGTCATCAACTCCAACCCCTGCATCGTCTACCTGATGGAAGAGAACACCATGGCCTTGCAGGCCCTGGTGACGGCCCATGCCGCGCTTGGCCACAACCATTTCTTCAAGAACAATCATCTCTTCCGGCAATGGACGGACGCGGGAGGCATCCTGAGCTATCTGGACTTTGCCAAAAGCTACATCGCCCGATGCGAGGAACGGCACGGCCTGGCGGCCGTGGAGGCGGTGCTCGATTCCGCCCACGCGCTGATGGAGCAAGGCGTCTTCCGCTACCATCGTCCGCCGAAGCTGTCGTCGGAGCAGCAGCGCGAAGGGCTTCGCGAGCGCCTCGAATATGAGGAGCGCTCCTATAATGATTTGTGGCGCACGCTGCCGCCGTCGCAGGGAAGGAACAAGCCAGAGGCAGCGGACGAAAGCCTTGCCGAGCGGAAGAAATCGCTCAATCTGCCCGAGGAGAACCTGCTCTACTTCCTGGAGAAGAACAGCCTGGTGCTCGAGCCCTGGCAGCGCGAGATCATCCGGATCGTGCGTGTGATTGCGCAATATTTTTACCCGCAGCGGCAGACCCAGGTGATGAACGAGGGCTGCGCCACCTTCGTGCACTACACGCTCATGAACATGCTTTTCGATCGTGGCCGCATCAGCGAAGGCGCCATGCTCGAGATCCTGCGCAATCATTCGAACGTGGTTTTCCAGCCTGCCTTCGACGATCCGCGTTTTTCCGGCATCAATCCCTATGCGCTGGGTCTCGGCATGATGCAGGACATCCAGCGCATCTCGACCGAGCCGACCGCGGAGGACCGCGACTGGTTTCCGGACATCGCCGGCCGCGGCGACTGGCGCGACACCTTGCTCGATGCCTGGGCCAACCACCGTGACGAATCCTTCGTCCGCCAGTATCTGAGCCCCGCCCTGATCCGGAAATGGCGGCTCTTCGTGCTGGCCGACGGCGCGGACGAGCCGCACTACGAAGTCGCCTCGATCCACAACGAGCGCGGCTACAGCAAGATACGGTCCGCGTTGGCCCAGAGCTACGACGTGGGTGCGAGCCGGCCCGATATCCAGGTGGTTGACGTCGACCTTCTGGGAGACCGGCATCTGCGGCTGCGGCACAATGTCAAGGACGGCATCCTGCTCGAGGACGAAAGCCGCGACGCGACCCTGCGCCATATCCGACGCCTATGGGGCTACGACGTCAGCCTGGCGGCAATGGATGCTGAAACCGGCGCGACGCTCAGCGAGCGCTCGACAAAGGAACTTTGAGATGGTTCCCGGTTGCACCAAGGCGCCCGGCAAGTTGCGTCTCAAGGAGCCACCTACAAATTCGTGCAGGCGATCTGCTATCCCGGCTTGACGATTGGCGGATTTGCCGGGATCGGCGGCGTCGTCGCGCTCGCGGTCCTGCTCTACGTGACGCCGCAACCCTCTAAAGGCCGAACGGATAGGTATCGGGAACGCCCGCCACTGCATGCTCCGGTCCAAGCGGCGTTACCGCTTCTGTTTCGTCGAACCAGACGAAGGCATCGAACTGCTGTGCAAGCGACACATCCGCATAATGGCTGCGCAATTCGGTTTCCGGCCGATAGATCACGCCAATAAAGCGCTCCAGCCGGCGCTCGAGAAGCCGGCTCCGCAAGGGTTCATCGCGCCTCAGGTCGAGCAGGAAGCGCGCGACGCCGCAATCGTGGCAGAGCCGCTCGTAGCTGTCGCCATGCGAAGGCCGCACTGCTTTCACTTCCATTTCGCCGTCCCAGTCCGAGGCTGCGGCAACGGTCCCGGAATGGGTGCCAAAGCCGATCAGGGCCACCTCGTTGCCGAATTGTTGCCGGCAGAGCTGGCCGATGTTCACCTCGTCCCGGACGATCCCCATTTCGGTGTAGCGGGCATCGCCGATGTGGGAATTGTGTGCCCATACCACCGCCCTGGCATCCGGGCCACGCGCCGCCAGCAGATGCTCCAGCGTCTCGAACATATGCGTATCGCGCAGATTCCACGATTGCGGGCCGCCATAGTACATGATGCGATAGTAACGCTCGGCCGAAGCGATGAGCCGGGCGTTTTGCGTAGCGTCGAACAGATCGGCGCCATCGCGCTCGGCGTGTTCGAGCTGCCTTGCCAGCAGGTCGCGGCACTGTTGCAGCACGGCCTCTTCGCATTTCTGATAGCCTTCGGTCAGCGCGGCGCGGCCATAAGTGGAAGGTTCACTCTGCCACGGCGTCAGGCAGCCATAGCGTTCACGGGCGACGCCTGCCGCTTGCGGATCGACGCGATCGAGGTATTTCAGGACCGCTGCGATGGATCCGCTCATGTTGTAGATATCGAGGCCATAGAAGCCTGCCTGACGGGACGATAGCCTGACGCGGCCGTTGTATTCTCGCTGCCACGCGACAAAGGCCGCGACATCCGTGTTGCGCCACATCCAGGTGGGAAATCTCTGGAATGGCGTATCTGGGCTGGCTGAAGCGGCGCGGTGGCGGACGTAACGGTCGATCGCCGCGGCATCGGGCCAGTCGGCCTCTACGGCCACAACAGTGAAGCCGTGCTTTTCGATGAGTCTGCGGGTAATCGCGGCGCGGGCCCGGTAGAACTCGGACGTACCGTGGCTGGCCTCGCCCAGCAGGACAACGCGCCGATCGGCAAACCGGTCGAACAACGCGCCGAATGCCGGATCATCGAATTCCGGGAGCGGCTCGGCCGCCGCGGCGATCATCTCCGGCAGGCTTCGGGCGCGGGCACGGCCGACAAGATGGCCGGTCGTGGCGAAGTTGCTGCCTTCAGGCCAGCCCTGCTCGCCGATCAGGGGAACAAATCTTACGCCGCCGAAATCCTCTTCGCTGTAAGTCGCGGCTCCTGTTCGCACGACCTTCAGAAGCCGCTGCTCATCCGGCTCGTCGCCGATTGGAATGACCAGCCTGCCGCCGACGTCGAGCTGTTCCTGCAGCGCAAGCGGTGCGCCTGGTCCGCCCGCCGCGACCAGGATGGCATCGAAAGGAGCTGCTTCGGGCCAGCCCTTGGTGCCGTCGCCGGTCCGCACCTCGATATTGCCGTAACCCAGCTTTTTGAACCGTTGCCTAGCCGTTTCAGCCAAGCCGGGGTGACGCTCGATCGTATAGACATGGTCGACGATGCGGCTCATCACGGCGGCCGCATAGCCGGAGCCCGTACCGACCTCAAGGACATGGTCCCCCGGCTCGAGCCCGGCCATGTCGATCATGAAGGCGACAATATAAGGCTGCGATATCGTCTGGCCGTCGGCGATCGGCAATGGCCCGTCTTCATAGGCGAATTCTTCAAAGCCAGGCTCGACGAACGCTTCACGCGGAACCTCGCGCATCGCGTGCAGAATCTCCCGATCGTGGATGCCACGGCGGCTGATGTGGACGTCGACCATTCGATTGCGTTCACGAGAAAGATCGAGCATTTTTTGCCTCCTTGGGGAACGCCGAGGCACTTGACCGCTATGTTTCCCGGGCTTGCGGCGGCGTCTTGAACGCGCTTCTCACGGATTGCCTCTCCAACTCATGCGAGGCCTCATGGTTCCGCGGCGGAGCCAGCGCTTGCCGCGCACCAAATCCGTTGTCGGCTCAATCCGGGGGGCTCAGTTGGACCGGATGATCCTAGCCGGTCGTCAATGAGCTCGTTGCCCTTCGGCAGGCTTTGCGGAAAATGGCGTAACGCAAGGCGAAGATCGCCATTTGCAGGCCGGTATCACCTGAGTATCAACGCGCCTTAACCCTCGCCGGCGGGACGGATCCTCAACCTCGCAATGCGGTTCTTGTCGCGCTTCATCACGACGAAACGCTTGCCGTGGAAGGTGAAGGCCTGCTTTTCCTCGGGGATCGTCTGCGTCTCGTGGATGACGAGGCCGGCGATCGTCGTCGCCTCCTCGTCCGGCAGATCCCAATCGAGCGCCCGGTTGAGGTCGCGGATCGGCACCGTGCCGTCGACGACGACCGAGCCGTCGGCCTCCTGCTTGACGCCTTGCATGTCGACATCGTGCTCGTCGGCAATCTCGCCGACGATCTCCTCGATGATGTCTTCCAGCGTCACCAGCCCTTCCATCTCACCATATTCGTCGACGACGATGGCGAAATGCGCCTTGCGGCGCAGGAAGGCGTTGAGCTGATCCTGCAAGGTGGTGGTGTCGGGCACAAACCATGGCTTCGACGCGATTTTTGTCACGTCGATCTTGGAAAAGTCGTTGCCGACCTCGTTGAGCGCCCTGAGCAGATCCTTGGCGTGCAGCACGCCGACGATGTTGTCGAGCGTGCCTTTCCAGAGTGGCATGCGGGTGTGCGGGCTCTGCAGGATCTCGCGCACCACCATTTCCGGCGGATCGTCGGCGTTGACCGAGCGCATGTTGGTGCGATGGACCATCACGTCCGAAACCTCGAGCTCCTCGAGATCGAACAGCGCGCCCAGCCGGTTGCGGTCCTCGCGCGCCTGCCCGTTGCGGCGGGTGTCGTCGCCGTTCTCGTCCGGCTCATCGTCCTCGGGCGCCGTCGGCTCGATCGGCTGCAGACTGTAGCCGAGCGCCGCGAACAGAGGGGTGCGCAAGAGAAGCGCCAGCACGATGATGGCGGCAAGGACGGCTGCGGCGATCCAGCCGGCGTCGATCATCCGGGATGGCTCGCCTTGAGGAAGGACAGCACTTCCGAGGGCGGCACGTCCTTGGCAATGAAGGCCTGGCCGACGCCGCGCGTCAGGATGAAGGTGAGCGCGCCGCGCGAGACCTTCTTGTCCTGGGTGATGAAGCCAAGCAGCGCCTCGGCATCCGGCAATTCGCCGGATATGTCGGCCATCCGCCAGGGCAGGCCGACGGCGCGAAGATGCGCTTCCACGCGCTCGGCATCGTCAGGGCTAGCCAGATTGAGGCGCGCCGAGAAGCGGTGCGCCAGCGCCATGCCGATGGCGACGCCCTCGCCATGGACGAGACGGGCGCCGTCGTAATTCGTGGCGGCTTCGAGCGCATGGCCGAAAGTGTGGCCGAGATTGAGCAGCGCGCGGTCGCCGGTCTCGAACTCGTCGCGGGCGACCACATCGGCCTTGGCCCGGCAGGCCTCGGCGATGCCTTCGGTCCGCTCCTGGCCGCCGGCGAACACTTTTTGCCAGTTCTCCTCCAGCCAGGCGAAGAAGCCGGGCCGGTCGATCAGCCCGTATTTGGCAAGCTCGGCATAGCCGGCGCGGAACTCGCGGATCGGCAGCGTGTCGAGCACGCCGGTGTCGGCCAACACCAGCTTGGGCTGGTTGAAGACCCCGACCAGGTTCTTGCCGCGTACGCTGTTGATGCCGGTCTTGCCGCCGACCGAAGAATCGACCTGCGCCAGCAGCGAGGTCGGCACCTGCACGAAATTCATCCCGCGCCGCACGATGCCGGCGGCGAAACCGGCAAGATCGCCGATGACGCCGCCGCCGAGTGCTATCACCACGTCGCGCCGTTCGAGCCTGGCGGCGAGCACGCCGTCGACGACCTCTTCGAGGTGGGCGAAGCTCTTGGTCTTTTCGCCGGCCGGCAACGTGATGACGGCGGCCTGGATGCCGCCTTTTTCCAGGCCGGCCCTCAGCGTTTCGAGATGCGCTGCGGCGACATTCTCGTCGGTGACGATGGCCGCCCGTGTGCCGGGAAGGCGGCCCGCGATTTCGGTTCCGGCGCCGGAAAGCAGGCCGGGCCCGATCAGTATGTCATAAGCACGGTCGCCGAGCCCGACCTCGACCTTCACCGGTTCGGCGTGGCTCACGGCTCTACCTCGTCGTCGCTGGTGGCGATTGCCGCGATCCCGAGATAGGCGCAAAGCGCGCACACCACCTCGCCGGCGATGACTTCCTTGCGGTCGTCGCGGGTCGAAACGGTGATGTCGGCCGTGGCATAGACCGGATAGCGCTCGCCCATCAGCTTCTCCAGCACGCCGCGCGGATCGGGATTCTTCAACAGCGGCCGGTTCTGCTTCTTCGAAACCCGCTCCATCAGGAGATCGAGATCGGCCTTCAGCCAGACCGAGACACCATGGCCGGCGACCGCCTCGCGCGTCTGCGCGTTCATGAAGGCACCGCCGCCGGTCGACAGCACCTGCGGACCGTTCTCGAGCAGCCGCAGGATCACCCGCTGCTCCAGCGCCCGGAACTCAGGCTCGCCATAGCGCTCGAACAGCTCCGGCACGGTCATGCGCGATACGCTCTCGATCTCCTGGTCGCTGTCGATGAAGGGCAGCGAAAGCATCGCCGCCACCTTGCGGCCGATCGCCGTCTTGCCGGCGCCCATCAGGCCGACAAAGACGATGGAGCGGCTGCCGAGGCACTCGAGCAGCGCGACACGGCCTTCGTCCGGCGGATTTGCTGGTAGCGCGTTCATGCGGAACCCTCTTTGCGCCGTATCGACATCAAAAGCCTGTTTGCGTCAAGCAGGGCCCCGCAGGCGGGCCTGATCGTGCGGCTTTCCTTCGAGAACCTTCGCCGACAAATCCTTTGCCCAAATCCTTCGTCCTTGAATTGGCCGGATTGGCGTCCCATAAGGGCACAGGGTTTGGAATCGCAGAACAAGAAGACGGGCGAAGATTGAATGCCGACATTGTTTCGGTTTGTCGTGACGCTGGCGGTTCTTGCAGGCGTCACCTATGGCGCGATGTTCGCGCTGGCGATGTTCGTGGAGCCGAAGAAGGCGGAAATGAGCGTGCGCATTCCCGCCGAAAAGCTCAATCCGAAGAAGAACTGACCCAGGCCAGATGAACAGCGCGGCCCGCATCGAAGCCTTTCTGGAGATGATGAGCGCCGAGCGGGGTGCGGCCGAGAATACGCTGTCCTCCTACCGCCGCGACCTGGAAGACGCCTCCGAAGCCATCGGCGGCGGACTGGCGGGAGCGGGAGCGGAGAATATCCGCGCCTATCTCGACGACATCGCCGCGCGCGGCTTCGCCCCGACCTCGCAGGCGCGCAAATTGTCGGCAATCCGCCAGTTCTTCAAGTTCCTTTACGCCGAAGGCCTGCGCGGCGACGACCCGACCGGCACGCTGGACAGTCCGAGGAAGGGCCGGCCGCTGCCGAAGACCATGACCGAAGCCGAGACCGGTCGCATGCTCGACCGTGCGGCGGAGGAGGCGGACGGCGGCGCGCCGGACGATGATCGGCTGGCGGCGCTACGCCTGCACGCGCTGGTCGAGGTGCTCTATGCCACGGGCCTGCGCGTTTCCGAATTGGTCGGCCTGCCGGTGACGGTCGCGCTGCGCGACGACCGTTTCTTCATGGTGCGCGGCAAGGGCGACAAGGAGCGCATGGTGCCGCTGTCGGCCAAGGCGCGCGCCGCGATGCGGGCATGGCTTTCGGAGCGGGCAACCAGGCCGGCCTTTGCCGACAGCCCCTACCTATTTCCCGCCTCATCTGATAGCGGCCATCTTTCCCGGCAGGTTTTCGCGCGCGATCTCAAAGGTTTGGCGGCGCGGGCCGGCATCGCCTCGGCCAAGATCTCGCCGCATGTTCTGCGCCATGCCTTTGCCAGCCATCTCCTGCAGAACGGCGCCGATCTTAGAGCCGTGCAGCAACTGCTTGGCCATGCCGATATCTCCACCACGCAGATCTACACCCATGTGCTGGAGGAGCGGCTGGTGCGGCTGGTCAACGATCATCATCCGCTTGCCGACTAGGCCTCATATCGCTATGTGAGGGCGACGTTCCACCGCCCGGAGCCAGCATTTCCATGGTTCCGCCAGCCATTGCCTTCCGACGGATCGGTCCGCCCAAGCATGTACAATTACCTCGATTTCGAAAAGCCGGTGCAGGATCTGGAGCTCAAGATCCTTGAGCTGAAGAAGCTCGCGGAGAACGGCGAGGCGGTCGATGTCGCCGACGAGATCAGCAGGCTGGAAAAGCGTTCGCGCGATGCGCTGCGCGACCTCTATAAGGCGCTCACCCCGTGGCAGAAGGTGCAGGTGGCCCGCCATCCGGACCGGCCGCACTGCCTCGACTACATCAAGGGCCTGTTCAGCGATTTCACGCCTTTGGCCGGCGACCGCAATTTCGGCGACGACCAGGCGATCGTCGGCGGCTTCGCGCGCTTCCGCGGCGAGCCGGTGGCGGTGATCGGCCAGGAGAAGGGTTCCGACACGGCAAGCCGCATAAAGCACAATTTCGGCTCGGTGCGGCCTGAAGGCTACCGCAAGGCGGTGCGATTGATGGAGCTTGCCGATCGCTTCAGCATCCCGCTCTTGACGCTGGTGGACACCGCCGGCGCCTATCCCGGCGTCGGCGCCGAGGAGCGCGGCCAGGCCGAGGCCATCGCGCGCTCGACCTCGGCCTGCCTGGCGCTGAAGGTGCCGTCGATCTCCGTCGTCATCGGCGAAGGCGGCTCCGGCGGCGCCATCGCGATCGCCACCGCCAACCGCGTCTACATGCTGGAGCACGCCATCTATTCGGTGATCTCGCCCGAGGGCGCGGCCTCGATCCTTTGGCGCGACACCACCCGTTCCAAGGACGCGGCGACCAACATGAAGATCACCGCCCAGGATCTTCTCGAAATGAAGATCATCGACGCCATCGTTCCCGAGCCGATGGGCGGCGCCCAGCGTGCGCCGGAAACGGTGATTGCCGCCACCGGCGACCTGATCGCCAAGACGATGAGGGACTTTGCCGGCGCCAACGTCGACTTCCGCGAGCAGCGCCGCGAGAAATATCTGGCGATGGGCCGCAGCCTTTAATCGGGCCGCTCGCGGTAAACTGTGGCGGCAACGAACAATTTCGCCACAAAAATGCCGCCGCATTCGGCTCAATGAAAATATCCGTGAGGGGTTGGCCGATGCTTGCGGTAAGGAATTTTCAAGGTTAACGGGCTTACGGTTCATTGGTGTTCAGCCTGCGGGCCAGGCCATGCCGAAGCCGTTGGCCCGAGAGAAAAGACGTAGCCGTATCGATGTTTGCCAAGCTTGCCCGCACCGGAGTCCTGATCGCCGCGATAGGCGTCGCCGGCTGCAATGATTCGTCGATGAAGGATTTTGCGCCGGAGGCCAACAAGCCGCTGCCGGACAAGATCCTTGCCGACATGAGGGCGAAGGGCATGGTGCGCACTTCGTCGGTGATGGCACGCATCTTCAAGGAAGAAGGCAAGCTGGAGATCTGGAAGGCCAAGACCAACGGCCGCTACGATCTCGTCGCCAGCTACGACATCTGCAAATGGTCGGGCAAGCTCGGTCCCAAATACACCGAGGGCGACCGCCAGGCGCCAGAAGGCTTCTACACGGTGCGTCCCTCGCAGATGAATCCGCGCTCGAACTACCACCTGTCCTTCAACATCGGCTTCCCCAACGCCTATGATCGCGCCAACGGCCGCACCGGCGCCAACCTGATGGTGCACGGCGCCTGTTCGTCCTCCGGTTGCTATTCGATGACCGATGCGCAGATCGAGCAGATCTATGCCTTCGGCCGTGATGCTTTCCAGGGCGGCCAGACCGAGTTCCAGATCCAGGCCTTTCCGTTCCGCATGACCGCCGCCAACATGGCGCGCTACCGCAACGACCCGAACTACGAGTTCTGGAAGATGCTGAAGGTCGGCTACGACAATTTCGAGATTACCAAGGTGCCGCCGAAGGTTGACGTCTGCGAGAAACGTTACGTCTTCAACCAGGTCGCGCCCGAAGGCACGACCTTCAACCCGACCGGCCCCTGCCCTGAAACGACGCAGCCCGACTCGCTGAAGACGGCGTATGCCAACTATGAGAAGAGCTACGACGCGGCCTTCAACTCGGCTGTGAAGTCGAGCACCCCGGCACCCAAGCCGACCATTGCCGGTATCAAGGAAGCCAGCATCGTTTCCGATTGGTCGAAGCGCCGCGCCCGCGGCGAGCGCGTGCCGATCGACCCGCCGTCGATGAATTCCGACGGCTCGGTGACGGAGACGACGCGCATGGGCCGCATCGATTCCCCGCTTGGCCGGAAGATGGCGGCGATCGACGCGGAGAAGGAAGCCAAGCGCAAGGCCGAGGAGCAGCGGCTGGCCGCGATCGAGGCGGCCAAGGCCGCCAAGGAAGCTGCCAAGGCGCAGGCTCTGGCCGAAAAGGAAGCCGCCAAGCAGGCGGCTCAGCAGCCGGTGGTCACCGCGGGCGTCGAGGTCGCGCCGGGCCAGCCGGCGGCTGAGACCCAGGCGGCGAGCGCCGACGAAGGCACAGTCTCGAAGCTGAAGAAGAAGCTACTCGGCATGTTCGGCGGCTAGATTTTTCGATCTTGGCCAGATCAACCGCTATCTACGATTTGAAGGGGCTGAACTGCCCGTTGCCGGTGCTCAAGGCGCGCAAACGCCTGGCCGCGATGCGGCCCGGCAGCCGTCTGTGGCTGGAAACCACCGACCCGCTGGCCGTGATCGACATTCCGGCCTTCTGCGCCGATGCCGGCCACCAACTGATCGAGACGGCCACGATTGCCGGCGGCCATCGTTTCCTGGTCGAACGCGGCACGGCGGCCTGAACCAGGTCTTTCGTCTTACAGTCCGGCAATCGCCAGCGGATTGGCCTCCAGCGCCGCCCGGTCGGGCGTGTCGATCGACGGCTTGTTGGTGAAGGCGGCGAACAGCCGCTGGATATAGTCTTGCGGCATATCAAGCGTGATCAGCACCAGCCGGGTGCCGCGCTGCCCGTCCGGCCAGGCCGGCAGCCTTGCCGGCGGATGCAGGACCTTCTGCACGCCGTGGATGACCAGCGGCAGTGACGGATCTTCCATCAGCTCGATGACGCCCTTCATGCGCAGCAGTTTCTCGCCATGCGTCGAGCGCAACAAATCGAGGAACATCTCGATCGCCGAGAACGGCACTGGTCCATTGTGGACGAGCGAGTGGGAATGTACGCGGCTGTCGTGGCGATGGTCGTGATGATGGTGGCTGTGATCGTGGCCATCGTCGTGGTGATTATGATCGTGATCATGCGCTGCCTCTTCGCCGAGCCAGCGCCGCACATCGGCGCTCTTGGTTTCGGGATTGTAGAGGCCGCAATTGAACAACGATGCCGCGTCGGCAGCGGTATCATTGACGTCGAGCAGGACGGCGCTCGGGTTTATCTGATGAAGTCGCGCCCGCAGGGCCTCGACACCGCTTGCCTCCGTGAGATCGGTCTTGGTCAGCACGATGCGATCGGCGACCGCCGCCTGCTTCACCGCTTCCACATGCGCATCGAGCGTGGCCTCGCCGTTGACGGCATCGACCAGCGTGATGACGCCGTCGAGCCGGAAAGCCTGCAGCAGCGCCGGATGCGCCATGATCGACTGCAGCACCGGCGCAGGGTCGGCAAGCCCCGTGGTTTCTACGACGACGCGCGCCAGCTTGGCGATGCGGCCGGTCTGCAGCCGGTCGACGAGATCGGCCAGCGTGTCGACAAGGTCGCCGCGCACCGTGCAGCAGAGGCAGCCGTCGGAAAGCTGGATGATGCCGTCCGAAGCCTGCTCGACCAGAAGATGGTCGATCGCCACCTCGCCGAACTCGTTGATGATGACGGCCGTGTCGGCAAGCGCCGGATCCTTGAGCAGCCGGTTGAGCAGCGTCGTCTTGCCGGCGCCGAGAAAGCCGGTGAGCACCGAGACGGGAATGGGAAAGCCGCCGCGCCTCTGCCCTGTCATCGCTAGTTCGCCGCCTTGGTCGATTGATCTCCCTGCGCCGCGGCGGAAGCGGTGGCGGCGGGTGCGGCGCCGGCCGGCAGCGGCATGTCGGGCCGCCAGGTCGGCAGCGGCACATCGGCATAGTTCTGATCGGCCTGGTCGACGAAGGCCTTGGGCGCCGGTCCGGTCGCACCGCCGAGGCCGACCGCGATCAGCGTCGGATGGTCGAGCTTCACCTGATAGGGCGATTTCGGCTTGTCCTTGGCGGCGACGGTCGGCGCTGCCTCGGATTGCTCTTCCTTCGGCTTCTTCTTGCAGATCTCGTCATGCAAATCGTTGGGCGACAGCGTGTCGCCATAGGGCTTGAGCGCCGCGAGCGTCGTCGCGCCGGCTGCCGGCGCATCAAAACCCTGGTCGAGCAGTTTCGCCGCCGTTTCGGCGCGGCTGATCGCTGATTTTTCGCCGAGCACGACGGCGACCAGCGTGCGGCCATTGCGGGTCGCCGAGCCGATCATGTTGAAGCCCGACGAGCAGACGAAGCCGGTTTTCATGCCGTCGGCGCCCGGATAGCGGCCGATCAGGAGATTGTAGTTGGGAAGCGCCTTCTTGCCGACCGCAAGCCCCTCGATGGAGAACCACGGCGCATATTGCGGAAAATCGTTGCGGAGCGCCGTCACCAGGACGGCAAGGTCGCGCGCGGTCGTGTATTGGTCCGGCGAATAGAGCCCGTTCGGATTGACGAAATGCGTTCCGACCATGCCGAGCCTGGCGGCCTCGGCATTCATGCGGTCGGCGAAGGCCGCCTGCGATCCGCCGATGTTCTCGCCCACCGCCATGGCGATGTCGTTGGCCGACTTGACCAGCATCATCTTCAGCGCATTGTCGAGCCGCATCACCGAGCCCGGCTTGAAGCCCATCTTGCTCGGCGGCTCGCCGGCGGAATGTTTCGTCACCTTGATCGGCGAATCGAGCGCAACTTCGCCGGCTGCGATCGCCCGGAACGTGACATAGGCCGTCATCAGCTTGCTCAGCGAGGCCGGGTACCAGCGCTTGAAGGCGTCCTGGTGCTCCAGAACCTTGCCGCTCTTCAGGTCGAACAGCACCACCGGATTGGCGCGCGCGGCGCCGGAAAGCACCGGCAGTGCCAGCGCCGCCGCAAGCAATAGGTTGAAGAAATGCCTTTGCCGCATAATCAAATCCGAAATCGCCTCTTGCCGTAATCGCCGCTGGCTCCGTAAGATTTCGTTACGCGATAGCCAGCATGGTGCGGACCGACCCTCGACCCCGGACCGCATTATGCGGTGCTATTTACCCTATGTGACGCCAAAATGGCAAAGCGCCAGGCAATCACAATTGCCGGGCAGCGGCCCTGAGCCGCCTGCCCCAACAAAGAGATGGACCGATTATGCCAATTCTCAACCGTGCCGCGGAAATGCAGGAAGAAGTCGCCGGCTGGCGGCGCCATCTGCACCAGACGCCGGAACTGAACTTCGACGTCTTCCAGACCGCCGCCTTCGTCACCGACAAGCTGCAGGCCTTCGACTGCGACGAGGTTGTGACGGGGCTCGGCAAGACCGGCGTCGTCGGCATCATCCGCGGCCGCAAGGGCGAGGGTCCGACCATCGGCCTGCGCGCCGACATGGACGCGCTGCCGATCGCCGAGATCACCGGCAAGCCCTATGCGTCGACCGCCCCGGGCAAGATGCACGCCTGCGGCCATGACGGCCACACCGCCATGCTGCTCGGCGCCGCCAAATATCTTGCCGAGACGCGAAATTTTGCCGGCTCGGTGGCGGTGATCTTCCAGCCGGCCGAGGAAGGCGGCGGCGGCGGCAACGAGATGGTCAAGGACGGCATGATGGAGCGCTTCGGCATCTCGAAGGTGTTCGGCATGCACAACATGCCCGGCCTTCCCGTCGGCGAGTTCGCCATCAAGCCCGGCCCGATCATGGCGGCGACCGCCGAATTCACCATCACCGTCAAGGGGCGCGGCGGCCACGCGGCCATGCCGCACGGCACGATCGACCCGATCGTCATCACCAGCCAGTTGGTCGGCGCGCTGCAGACCATTGCTTCCCGCAGCACCGATCCGGTCGAGGCCGTCGTCGTGTCGGTGACCAAGTTTCACGCCGGCGATGCCTACAACGTCATTCCCGAGAAGGCCGAGATCGCCGGCACGGTGCGCACGTTGAAGAAGGAAGTGGCCAGGAAAGCGGAAGAGCGCATCCGCGCCATCTGCGCCGGCCTGGCGTCGGCCTTCGGCGCGACGATCGAGGTCGACTACGACGCCAACTATCCCGTCACCTTCAACCATGCGGAAGAGACGGTCTTCGCCAGCGACATCGCCGCCGACGTCGCCGGCGACGCCCATGTCCACCGCGCCATCCAGCCGGTGATGGGCGGCGAGGATTTTTCCTACATGCTGGAAGCGCGCCCCGGCGCCTTCATCTTCATCGGTAACGGCGACTCAGCCGGCCTCCACCATCCGGCCTACGACTTCAACGACGAAGTCATCCCGCACGGCATGAGCTACTGGGTGCGGCTGGCCGAGACGGCGCTCGCCGCCTGAGCGCCTCCGCGGCGCGGCGGCGAGATTTGCCTCGCCGCCCACTCGCCCGGCGCCACGGAGCAAAGTGCCGCTCGGCACGCCAGCAACGCCTCTTGGCGAACGGGCCCGAAGCGTTTATGTGTCGGGCCGCGTGGTCCCGTAGCTCAGTAGGATAGAGCGGCAGATTCCTAATCTGTAGGTCACAGGTTCGATTCCTGTCGGGATCACCAAAGTTTTCAATGACTTAGCGGGTGGTCCGCCGTACTTTTTCTGAAGATTAGTACGGCGATTTGGGTGAATGTGAGCATCAGACCTTCTATCGCTGATACAGACGCGGTTGCGGCGCTGTGATTTGGCAGGTCAACCTCTAACGCCCGAAAGGTTACAACAGGCTCGAAGAGCATGCCAAAACTTGATTTAATTGACTTTTTGCGGGGTCGGAATCGAACCCGAGTCTGAACACTCCTGCGCAGCACCGCCGGCATTTTCAACAATGCGATCTCAACCGGCACACCTACAACTTCCCTCTTTGAATGCGCGCTCGATCTGATCGATCAAGGGTTTCACGAGATGGACAGCACGTGCGGTTGCCGGCGTTGGTAAACGCTCGAAAAGTGGAATGATGCGGTTGGGCTGCGATTCATTCGCGTCGCTGAAGTCAGAACCAGAAGACCTTGAAGGCACCCGCATCCGCTTGTGCATCAACGTCGGTGATCAGCATATGCCCTGGCGATACTGTGATCGAGATCGCGAGTTCGGCGCGGGCGAGAGCGTCTTGCGCGGTTAGGCTGCTGGCCCAGAACACCGGGACTTCCCCGTCCATGATTTCGACGGCATCGCCCCAGTCGGGAGCCATCAGATCTCTTATTCCGATAATGGATGGCTCCCCGACATGGATAGGAGAGCCGTGGGCAAGCGGGAAGCGTGCGGTGAGGGCGCGAGCTTTGTCGACATCGCACCGTCTTATGGGACGCATGGAGACGACCATCTCGCCGCCAAACGGTCCTGCGCCGCATGTCATGATGCTGGTCCGAAACTTGGGGAGGGCCTTGCCGTTGCCGATGCTGCGAAGTTTGACCCCCTTTTCGATGAGGGCCGCTTCGACGGTAAGCGAACTGCCGAGCGCGAAAGCGGCAAAATCATCCCGCCACAGGTCGATGATATCTGTCTTCTGACGGATCACTTCCCCGAAGTAGTAGATGTTGTACTGGGGAGCATCGGTACGGATATCGATATCACCCAGCGCTGGAAGCAATGGGCTGCCGGCACGGCTTACCCCCACCAATGGACAGGCTTTGGGATTGCGGACGCAAAACCGGTGGAAATCGCCAGCAAAGCGACGGGGCACAATCACAACATTTGCCTGGAGCTTGCCGCTCGCAAGCCCTCCCGTATGCCCTTCATAAGCGCCCATCCTAACCAGTCTGCGCAGCTTATCCGCACCGACCAGTCGCAAATTGTCATAGAACAATGAAGTGGTCTGGCGAGGCATGGCTTCCGGGAGTATGCACGTTTCACAGACACGTCGAAAGAGCGCAAGATCATCGGCAGGATAGCCGCTTGTCAAATTGTCAGAATCTTTCCTCTTCGATAAATTGTATTTATTGGTTAGGCGGCGAACGATCGACTATTAGCATTTTTGCATAGACATACTGACTCTCACTGACAACTCAGGCAGCCGATCGCTTCTATCTGACGGCCTGCCTCCCGTAGGAAACCGAGGTCACGGTTCATGTAGGAGAGCAGGAAAGCCGCGTAGAGGACAAAGACGAGGCTGAAGACCAGCGTCTTGACGACCAGCGAAAGCGCAAAAACATTGAGGTGCGGCGAGGCGCGCGCCAGGAAGGCCAGCACGATGTCGGACAAGAGCATGCTGATGATGAGCGGGAAAACGAGTGTCAGCGCCATCACCAGAATGCGGTTCAGCAGACCGAGAAAGATTCCGGCCGCGTCCTTGCTGAACACCGGCAGAAGTTGGTCGATCGGCCAAAGGCCATAGCTGTCGTAGAGACCGGTCAGGGAAAGTTGCAGGCCGCCGGCTGCGAGGTAGATCGTGACCATGATCACGGCGAGCAAGGTGCCTGTGGCCCCCGTCTCATGGGTCATCATCGGATCGATCAGCGTCCCCATCGTGGAACCGCGCTGCAAATCCAGGATATCGCCCGCGGCCTCCGCCGCCCAGAACGGTATGCCCATCGCCAGCCCGAGTGTTGTCCCGACCACGACCTCCTTGAGCATGTAGAGCACGATCATCGTCGTCTGGAGATCGGTGCTCGTCAGCTTGTTCACGATCATCGGAAAGACCGGAACCGCCAGCGCCAGCGCCACACCGCTGCGCAGAAGCCCAGACAGCGGCACGCGCGAAAAGAGCGGCATCAGGAGCATGAACCCGGTCATGCGTGCGAGCGCGAAAGCGCCAGCCAGGAGGTAGAACTGAAGTTCCTTGACCGAGGTGAAGATTGGTTCGACCGGCATCCGCGTGCCTCAACGCGTGACGACGGGGAACTCGTCCAGCGCCGTCGAGGCCTGTTGCGCGATCTGCTGGCCAAGCAGCGGACCGAAGACGATGATGACCAGCAGGATCACCACGAGCTTGATGGTCTGCGGCAGCGATTGGTCCTGAATCTGCGTCAGCGCCTGGGCAAGGCCGACGAGGATGCCGACGGCCAGCGCCGCGATGATCGCCGGGCTTGAAGCGAGCAGCACCGTCAGAAGCGCGCTCTGGACCTTCGCCAGGATGAAGTCGTTGCTCATGCAAAACCTCCAGCGGCGTTAGCCGTAGCTCAGGATGAGGCCATGCATCAGCCGCGACCAGCCGTCTATGGCGACGAAAAGAAACAGTTTCAGCGGGATCGAAATGAGGACCGGCGAAACCATGATCATGCCGAGCGTCATCAGGACGTTCGCAACGACGATATCGATGATCAGGAAAGGCAGATAAAGCAGAAAGCCGATCTCGAAGGCTCGGGTAAGCTCGGATGCGACAAAGGCGGGGACAAGGATCGACAGATCGTCGTCTTTGAGATTCTGCCGCGCCTGTTCCGGCCACAGGCGGTTCGTTCCATCGAGAAAGAACTGCCGCTCTTGCGGCTGGGTGAATTTCATGAGGTGGCGCTGCAATGGTTCCCTGACCAGTTGAGCCGCCCTGGCGAGGTCATCGGTGGTCTGGAACTGGACCTGCCCCTCCTGAAGCCGGCCCGACATTTCGCTCAGCAATGGCGTGGTGACATAGACCGTCAACACGAGCGCTATGCCATAGAGCACCAGGTTGGGCGGCATTTGCTGGACGCCAAGCGCGTTGCGGATGAGAAACAGCACGACCGAAATCTTCAAGAAGCCCGTCATCGTGACGACGGCAAGCGGCAGCAACCCCACCACACCGACGGCGATCAGAATTCCAAGCAGGTTGGGCGAGTTCTCAAGCATTGTCGAACATTCGGACGATCCGCACTCCCACGCTTTCTCCGATCCGCACGATCTCGCCACGACCGATGCGCCTGCCGTTGGCGAGGATGTCGACACTCGCCCCGGCTACATCTGCGAGTGGAACGATGGCGCCGGGTGCAAGCTGCCTCACTTCTCCGAGCGGCATTGCGGCGCGGCCTACCTCGAAGGCAAGCGCTACCGGCAGCTCGTCGATCGTTGACTCTTCCAGGGTTTGCCCGGCTGGCTGCTGCGCGTTCTGGTTCATGGTCCACTCCCAATTCGATCCAGCGATAGCGGCCGGCGCGGCAAGCAATTGCGGGCCGTCGGCCGTCAGGGTCACCGGCGCATAAAGGCGCTCGGCAATGACGAGCGCCGCCATGCGCTCCTCAGTCGCATCGCTGAAAAGCACCACATCGTCAGTCTGCAAGCTTTGAAGCTCGCCAAGGGTGAGCACAAGCGGGCCGCGCCGAAGGTAGACCGGCAGCGGAAATTCGGCCGGGATCGGCGCCTTGGTCTTGCCGAGCTCGTCGAGAACGCGACCGATCCGCACCGCCAGAGCGGCATCGTTCGCGGTCAAGACGCAGCCTATCGTTTCATCCTTGCCGGTCAGGACAAAAGCGAATGGAGTTTCGCCCGAGATGGCATTCCCTCGCGCGACCGAGGTGATCGAGATCCCCTCACCCAGCTTGCCCTCGATCCATTCGAGATCGTCTTCGAACGCAGCCTCCAACAGCAGGGCGGCATGACCGGGCGCCAGTCGTTCCATGTCGATCACCTCGACGGCGCTGGCCAAACCTCGGTCGACAACGGCAAACGGCAGGCGCAAGCTGCCAATCGTGTCTCCGATCGTGAACGCGATGGTGCATACCAGATCGTCATCAGGCTGCTGCGCCGGCCAGACGGTCGCAATCGCCGTGGCCTTTCCTGCAACCGTGATCTCCGCGGGCGCGCGCCGGCGGTAGAAAGCGCTCAATGCGTGGACGTCCCCCGGCGCGACGGATTCCAACGGCAGCGGTCCGACGACGCCCGACCGTGTCGCCGGTTTCACCCGCGCTTTCCTTTTCGCCGACGCGAAGGCTTGTGGCATCACATCCATATTCACGATCACGGATTGGGCTAGCGTTCTGTGGACAGGCGCGGTTGCCCGCGCTCCTCTTCCTCTGAAAGCTCGGCAAAGGCCTGGCGACGACGAGCGCTGCGTCCGGTCAGTTGCTCCGATAGCCTGTCCAGCTTGGCCACTGCCCTCATACTCGCCTTGTGGTCATGGCGGGCAGCCGACAATTCCGCTTGCCGTCGCTGCTCGGTGAGCGCTGCCGTCTTCGCGTTCTCCCGCAACTGCTCGGTTTTCCTCGCGTCGCCCTCGAAGCGTCCCTGGAGCCGGCGAAGGCTGGCCACCTTTACAGTCTGTCCGACAAGCGCATCGAAGGCTGCATTTTCGGCGTTGACGGCGCGCTCGAGGTGATCCGTCACCGCTGCGGCCGCCTCGCGGCCTTGCCTTGCCGCCCGGTGCGCAGCCGCGTGGCTTCTGATCACGTCTTCCCTTGCGCGTTCTTCACGGCGGCGCCTGAGGTCGCGCAATCGGTCGATCATGTCACGCTCCTTCATCGACGATCTCCCGCATCAATTGGCGAGTCCTGCCGATGCTCTCGTGCGTGGCGGACGGCTGACATAGGAAGGCGTTGATGGCGTCGATCTTCGCCACCGCTGCGTCCGCCACGGCGTCGCTGCCCTTTTTGTACTCGCCGACACGCAAGAGAAGTTCGATGTCGGCGTAGCGAGCGAGCAATTCGCGCAGACGGCTGGCGTCGGCCCGATGCGTAGACGGCATGACGGCATCCATCAGGCGACTCCTGCTGCGCAGGACGTCGATGGCAGGGAAATGGTTCCGCTGCGCAAGTTCGTTCGACAGGAAGACATGGCCGTCGAGAAGCGCCTGGATTTCCTCGGCAACCGGATCCAGCGTGCCGTCGCCTTCCAGAAGGACGCTGTAGAGACTTGTGATGGATCCCACGCGACCGAGCCCGGAGCGCTCGAGCAGGCGCGGCAAGACCGCAAATAGCGAAGACGGAAAACCGCGCCGCGTCGGGGGCTCGCCCGAGGCCAGGCCAATTTCACGCTGTGCACGGGCAAACCGGGTTATGTTGTCCATCGCAAGCAGCACATGCTTGCCCTGGTCGCGAAAAAATTCGGCGATGCTGGTCGCCACATAAGCGGCCTTGACGCGCTCGATGGCGGGTCGGTCCGAAGTCGCGACGACGACGATCGCCCGCTCCCGGCCTTCCGGTCCAAGGTGGTGTTCGAGGAATTCGCGCACCTCACGCCCGCGCTCGCCGACGAGGGCGACCACGGCAACATCCGCGTCGGTGCCGCTGACGATGTCGGAAAGCAGGATCGACTTGCCGACACCAGGCTCGCCGAAGATGCCCACGCGCTGCCCGCGCGCGCAGGTGAGCAGGCCATCAAGAGCGCGGATCCCAAGCTGGATCGGCTCGGAAATCAGGCTCCGCTCCAGCGGGGATGGCGGATAGGCATTGACCGGATAGCTGCCGACAATGCCGTCAGGCGAAAGCGGCCTGCCATCCAAGGGCTCGCCGAACGCGCTGATCACCCGGCCCAGAAGGCCGGGTCCGACGGGCACCAGCTGATCCTTTCCGGTTGCAACGACCTCGGTCAGGTTTGAAAGGCCGGTCAGATCGCCCAGCGGAACAAGGATGGCCATCTCATCCATGAGTCCGACGACTTCCGCCTTGGTCGTCCTGCCGGTCTTGGGGTCGACCAGCTCGCATATCTCGCCGATGCGGGTTTCTTCGACGGTGGCGTGGATGACAGTCCCGAGCACACGCCGCACGCGCCCTTTCCGGGGGCGGCTGGCATCGTCGCGCAGGCCGGAGCGAAGATTTGGAACGATGGACGCCAGCCGGCCCTCGATATCGATGACGGGACCTGTCATGCCGGCGCCTCGGCCTTTGACGAGATTGCGGTGGCGATGGCATCGAGCTGAACGTCAATGCTGGCGTCAACGACGGCGACATCGGTCGAAAGGATGCACGCGGTCGCCGCCAGCGCATCGTCCGTATCGATTTCGACCGTCATGCCCAGATCACTCTTGCGCAGGATCGCGTCCAGCTCTTCGCGAACCCTGTCGACGGAAGCGGGATGGACGCGGATCTTCAGATATTTGGCTCGGCGAATTTCGGTCACGGCCTGTTTTGCGGCCCTTGCTACAAGCGTGCCGACGTCGAATTCCCCCAGAATTCGCCTGACGACCTCGAGGGCAAGACTGGTGACTTCGGCTTCCAGCCCACCGAGGTAGCGATCCACCTTGACTGCTGTTTCGCTTATCAGTCGGCTGGCATCTGCATCGCCTTGCGCCTTGCCGTCCTCATAACCCTGCGCATATTCGGCTGCATAGGCACGCCGGGCGGCGTCGCGCATCTGCTGGGCATCACGCCTCGCCCCGTCGAGAAAAGCATACCCATCCTGCCAGGCGCGCGCCTCGGCGGCGCGCAAGATGCGGGCGTAAGACCGCCTTGGCATATCGGTGGTCGCAGTAACCGGTTCGACCATCACGCCAACCTCGTCGCGCGCCGGACGATCGCCGGACCGCACTCGACGAACGGCTTGGCCGTCCGGTCGACGAATTCGTGCGGCATGAGCTTGAGGCGAACGCGCCTGCCCGTCTCGCCAGGCATCGCCTGACACCACCCGCCAAGGCAGCTGAGGCCATCGGCATAGACACGACGGCGCATATCTTCCAGAGCTTCCAACGGCTGCACCGGACCGGCCAGATCGCGGTTGGCGACTGCGAAAGTGCAGAGATCCGCGCCGAGCGCCACCTGCAGCGCATCGGCCTCGCGTCCATCAATGACAGCGGCAAGGCTGGCGGCCCAGTAGATTGCGCCCGAGCGAAGTGCGAGCTCCTCCAGATCCTCCCTCGACGATAGGGCGATCGCCCGATCCAATTCGTCGGATGGTTCATCGACCGCGCAAGAGAGCCGGTAGTGCTCGAGCAGAAGCTTCGACAACCGCTCATGCAGGCGTTGCGACTGCAGCATGCGTTGGCAAGCAGCTTCGCTGATCGCGCCGTCAAAACATTCCGCGAGCCGGGCCGCGTCCGCATAGGATGCGAGGCCGGACACGAATGCCTGCCACTGCGGGCTGGCGGCTTGCTCCGAGCGGGCCCGCGTCATGTCTTCTTCACAGGTATTGCGGAAGCGTCGAGGGCGTAGACACCGGGCCGTCGGTACCACTGCAGGTACGCCAACCGGGCAGCCAGCGCGAATATCGCCGCCGCCATGCTGAAGAACAGCCACATCGCGGCTGCCACGCTGTCCGGATGCAGCCAGAGACCAAGGAAGGTTGTGAACCCTGCCTCGGATTCCTGCTCCGGGGCTGTCGCGGCGACCGGAATGAGCGTGACGGAGACGTTGTCATAGGTCAGCCCGGCGATACCCTTGGCCACCAGCATCTTGACCTGTGGGATCAACGCATTCATCGGCACGGATGCCCGATGCCGGATGAAGACGGAGGCGGACGACGGCACCAGCTGCTGTCTCAGCGGATCGTTTTCGGGCAGAACGAGATGAACGCGCGCGGAGAGCACGCCGTCGATGTCCGAGATCGTCTGCGAAAGCTCCTGGCTCAGGCCATAGATCATCGTCGCCCGCTCTTCCACCGGCGAGGACACAAGCCCACCCCTCTTGAACACTTCGCCGAGCGTCTGGAATTCCTGTTTGGGCAAACCGCTTTCGTCGAGGATGGCCATGGCTTCGGCAAAACGGCCCTTCTGTACGGAAACCGTCATCTTGCCGTCCTTGCCGGCCTCACGTTGGGCCGGAATCCCATGACGCATCAGCGTGGCCACGATCTCGTTGGCCTGTCGCTGATCGAGGTTGGAATACAGCTCCACCGAACAGGCCTGGAGCATAAGCATGCCCACGACAACAAGCGCGACGCGGCACCCGGCGACGCATCGATTGAACAGCGCTGACCGCCGCGGCAGGACCAATTCGGGCACGAGCACTCCGCAGCCCTATTGTTGCTTGATCAGCGTGCTGGTGGACGACGTCACGGCCTTCACGCTGCTCGTCACGACTTCGAGATTGGCTGCCGCCCACATCACAGAAATGGACCGCTCGAGCAGTTGCTCGGCATTCTTTGCCGGCGCATTTTCGGCTTCCTTGCCCGACGGTGCAGCATCCTGCGTGGCGGCCGTTTCAGCGTGCGCCGGCGTGTTCGCGCTGCCGAGCGCCTTCTGGACCTGCTGCATGGTTCCTTCCAGCGACTGAACAGCGGAACCGAGCAGAGCCGAAGGATCCGTGACCGCTCCCCCTCCAGACTTCTCCACCTCGGCCAGATAGTCGAAGAGTTTGCGTTCAACGAGCGGCCCGGCCCTTTCCGATTTGGAAGACTGTCCGGCCATTGCCGGATTGGCTCCGGACGATGCCTGCGCCACCTGCTGGCCTGCGCGTGTGGCAACATCGCCGCGCTCAGGCGCGTTGAGCCGGGCGGCATCGTGCTTTTCCTGCTTGGCGCCTGCCATTCGGTTGCCCGGCTGCGCTGCCGCGCCGGCGGTGATCTGCTGCTGAGAGCTTATGCTGGTGGTCAAGTTTGCCAGCGTGGCCTCCAGGGCTCCAATCGGCGCGATCTGCATGAAGCTGCCCTCCTATTCATTGATCGGTTTTCCGGAGGGGACATTTTGCGCCTCCGCCTGCCTTCCGCGAAAAACGCGGACCGAAGCAACCTTGCCCGCTTCCTGCCTGTTGCCCTGTGCGGCGGGAACTCCGAGCGTCTTCCTGACGAGCTCGATGTAGGACGGCGGACCCGATACCGAGACGACGTCGTCCTGCGTGGAAACCTTCACCGGAAACTTCGGATCGATGACGCCCAGCCGCGAAAGCCGGTCTTCCGCGTCGGCAGCCGTGTTGGCGTCAAGCGGGATCATTTGCGTCTGAACCTCCGCTTCGGTGGCGACGTTCATGACGATACCGTCGAAATGCCAGACCAGACCGTATCGATTGCAAATCTCTTCCAGAAACTCGCGCGCCGTTCCAACCGGCATGCCGGCGCTCAAGCGTCCCTTCACAAGCTTGCTGACGCGCATAGGCACCCGCATGTTGCGGCCGAGCTCGACAAGCGCATCCGTCACCGACTGATCTATGGTGATGTATTTGTAGGGACCGGGAGGCCAGCGCGGCTCGGCGGCATCCGCCCTCGAAGCAGCAAGGCCGAACATCAGAATCACCGCAAGGGCGCCGGCCACGAAGGCAGCGTTGGCTTTCGACAACCGGTGCACATGGCAGGTACCGCGTGCCGTCAACATTGGGTCCTATCGCAGGGGCGCGGAGCGATAGCCCGCGTCGCCCGTGTCATGGTTTACCCGCCGAGTTCATCCTATCGCGCGCGTTGCCAAATTGGAAGTCCAATTGGATTGCATTTGTGTACTTGGTTCCAAATGTTGCGAACGGTGAGCAAAGCGATATGGTGCGCATGGAATCAGGCAGAAGCGGTTCTTGGTCGCCGGCTCCATGCTCGAATATGAAAGGGATCGGCCTGGGTGGCGGCACAGAAGGACCTTCTCGCGAGCTCAAATGATCCCGCCGGCATCACTGGGCGCTGGACCCTGACCGGTCCGCGTCTCGTGAGTGACTTGGGTAAATCGGTTCTGGTCGCAGCCACGTTGACTGCCGCCTCGGCGCCGGCGCAGGGTCAATCGAATAGCGGCTATGACCCGCGAAGCTGGAGTTACGATCAAGCCCGAAATGTGCTGGTCTCGCCATCCGCCCCCGACCAGGCCCCGGGTGGAGAAATGCGGCCCGCATGGTCGGCAATCCCAAGGGAGATCGTTGATTTCGGTGAAGCTCAACCGAAGGGATCAATTGTGATCAACACCACGGAGCGGCGCCTTTACTACCTATTGGGGGACGGCAAGGCGCTGCGATACGCGGTCGGCGTCGGCAGGGAGGGGCTCGAGTGGTCCGGTCGCGACACGATTTCGAGCAAGAGGGACTGGCCGGACTGGCGCCCGCCGGCCGAAATGCGGACCAGGGAAGCATCAAAGGGCCGCTTCCTGCCCGCGCGCGTCGCGGGAGGGCCGAACAACCCATTGGGCGCGCGCGCGCTCTACATCGGCAACACGCTTTATCGCGTTCATGGCACCAATCAGCCATGGACCGTCGGACAGGCCAATTCCTCCGGTTGCATCCGCATGACAAATGAAGACGTTATCGATCTATATGACCGGGTGAAGATCGGCGCCCAGATTATTGTTCGGCATTGAACCGTGATCCCTTTCAACATCAAGCAGCTCGAAACCTTTCTCCTGGTGGCGACTTTCGGAAGCTTTCGAAAGGCTGCGGAGCGTCTGAACACAACACAGCCGGCGGTGTCGACACGAATTGCCGGTCTGGAAGAAGCGCTCGGCGCGAAGTTGTTCGAGAGGCAGAGCAGCACCGTAAGGCTGACCGCAGAGGGACAACGGCTGCTGCCGCCAGCGCAACGGGTGCTGCGCGAGGCCGAACGGCTGCAGTTGACGGCAAACTCTCTTTCGGAGACCGCGGGAGTGCTCAGGCTCGGGGTTGCCGAAACCATCGTGCACACCTGGCTTCCTGATTTCCTCAAGGAATTGCAGGTGAATTATCCGCTTGTCGATACGGATATCGTCGTCGACACGACGACAACCCTTCGCAACGAACTCATGTCCCACCGACTCGATCTTGCGGTGCTGATGGGCCCCATGCAGGAATACAGCATCGAGAATATGGAGCTGCCATCCTTCCCGCTCGTATGGGTCTGCTCGCCCACCTTGAAACTACCCAACCGAGGCAAGCTGACGGTGAGCGACCTGATGCAATTCCCAATCATCAGCTATGCGCGCACGACGAGACCCTACAGCGAACTTTACCGCAAGCTGACCGGCGAACTTGAAGCGACGCCGCGTATCTTTCCGGCCAATTCGCTGGCCGCTTCCATCAAGATGACGCTGAACGGAATCGGTATCGCCTCCCTCCCCAGGGAAGTTGTCCAAGACTACACGGCCAGCGGCACCCTGCGCATCGTCGACTGCGAGTGGCATCCCTCCGACCTGCGGTTCACCGCTTCGTACTCCTCCGAACCATCGAATCCGATTGCGGAGCGGGCGGCAAAGCTGGCCGGCTGCATCGCACATGCATATGCCGCGAGAATCGGCAAGACGCAGCCTGCCGACGAACTCGGAGTTGAGCCCGTAGCGTCTCAGCCGACCGACGCAATTGGCAGGTAGATGCGGTCGCCAGAGAAAATCATATCCGGGCTCAGAATATGATCCATGTTGAGCACCACCGTATCCGCCACGTCGGCTGAATGCGCCTTGGCGATCAGGCGGATGCTGTCGCCGTCCTTGACCTCGACCCATTGATAGCCGTCTTTCTCCAACGTCGGATTCGTGCGGCCCTCCGAATTGCTGCTGCCCTCGGGATGAACCTCGACATAGTCACCCGAAACCCAGCCGCTATGCTTTTTGCCGTCCGGTCCGAACCCTTCGACGGGTATCCAGGCCTCTCCTGACGGATCGGTCGAAGGCTTCGCGGTCTGCTCGACGAACGTGCCGGGTTGCAGAACCGTCACCACGGCAGAATCGCCCTCGGGCTGGCTCCGCAAATTCAGGCCGTCATCCGCCGACACGACGAGTTGCGGGAAGTCTTCGGGCGGGGTCTTCGGCTTGCCTGGAACATCCAAGTGATCGTCGGGCTGCTGGGACGTCGCACCGCCATCCGGTTTTTTCGGATCGGGCGGAGCGGTTGTTTTCGGGTCCCAGGGCTGCGCGAGCAGGGAGTCCAGAGAGAAGAGAAGCATTCCGATGCCGAAGGTGATGCCCAGCGTCCATCGATCCGCTGTGGCCCATCGTTTGTCGGACTTCGCCGCCGCCGCGATATCGGCATCGGTTCGCGGTACCGAACGGCGATTCATCCGGTCCGTCCTTATGGCCGACGCCCAGAACTCCGCGCAGCCGAACGTGAACATGGTGCCGGCGACTGTGGCGATCGGCGCCGGCCAGGAGTGCAGCGTATAGACGGCGCAGCCAAGCACGTAGCCGGGCCCGGCCAGATGCTCGGCCATGTTACGGATCACCGGCCTGCCGGTGAACGACTGCAGCATCGACTTCGTGCCATAGACGACGTTGCCGAGCGAGAACGTGCTGTTGACGACAATATCCTTGCCCTGGATCATCCCTGTCGCGGCACCTGGCGCTGCGGCAATGAATGTGGCTCCGCCGAGCGCATTGAGGAACCGCCCGAACGGCTTGTGATTTGCAGTCGCGTTGGGGAAGATCGCCTGCGTGCCGAAAACGAGGCCTCGCACGCCGAATGCCACGGCTCCGGCAGTGGCGGTCCAGGTTGGGGGCAACGAACTCCACAACATGTATGAGGTGCTCGACATGCCGCCAAAGGTGGCGAGCGCCTGAGCGTTTTCGCGCATCCTGGCATGGCTCAGCGCCAGGTCGACGCTGGCGGCCTGATCCGGCGTCATCGCCTTTTTATGGGTCGCCCGAAAGGTCGTCAGCTGCAGCACGGAGAGGGCGTCCGTCTGATCCCCGCTCATCCACTCGAACTGCTCAAGCGTGAACTTGCGGAACTGGCCGGGGCTCATTTCCTCGAACTGTTTCGGTGTCACCGCTTCGATCCGCGGCTGGGTCAGGGCCTCGATATGGTGGATCGTGAAGGCGCCCCATTGATCGCGGGTCAGCGCCGGGATCTGCTTGCCGGTCAGCCACGGCACCTGCTTGGGATCGAATTTCGCCATGTCCATGGAACCGATCATGGGTTCAGGGATCGCCTGAACCTGGCGCTCGACGAGGTTCTTCAGCAATCCAGCCTCGCCCAGATCCTTGAATTGCTGTGACGTGAACTTCGCGACCTGGCCGGGCTTGAACCACGGCACCTGCCGCGCATCCAACTTCGACACGTCAACGAGCCCGACTTTGTCTCCTTTTATCGCCTGCAACTGTGGTTTCGTCAGGTGACGGATCAAACCCGATTTGCCGAGATCATGGAACTGCTGGTCGGTCAGATTGCGGATGTGGCCCTCGGTCAGCCAAGGAATCTGCCTCTCGACGAGGCCCGCTATGTTGACATAGCCTGTCTTTGTCTTCGGGATACCCCGCAATTGGCTCTTGGTCAGAGAGGGCAGCAAGCCGGCCTGATCCATGTCGCGGAACTGCTGTTCCGTCAGTTCGGCTACCTGCTCGCGCTTCAGCCAGGGAATCTGGTTCGGCTGGAAATCGCCCATGACGAGATCTGGCACCTGATCAAGCGGGGTAGCTCTGACGCCATCCCGGGTGAGCGGTCCGTTATTCGGAGCCGATTGCCCCTTACCGCGCGAAGGCTGCGCGGCGGTATTGGCCTGTTGATTGTTCTCTTCCGGACGGCCCAGGCTTCCCGGCACGTGACCGTCGGAAGCTCCGCGTATCCAGGGCAGCACCACGGCCTCGCCCGTATCGGGGTCGTACACCAGTATGTGCGTCTTGTCCGCCACCTCCGGGGCATCGCCCCATACGCGCGGGCCGTCTGAGGGCGGAACATGGACCTGCTTCGGGCTCCTCGGCCCGGTGCCCAGCACTGCCGCCGTAATCACCTTGCCGCTTTCGTCTTCGAGCTGAATGGTCCGGCCCGAACCGCTCTTGGTCGACGCGGATTGGGGTTGCGGTGTTGCAGCGGCAGGTTTGTTATGTCCGAAGATGTTTCCGACAATCCCGGCATCGTCGAGCGCCCCTTGCAACTCGGCCGAAGGCGGCGCGTCGAGGAAAACCCAGCGCGGTTGATAGCCTGGGTTCTCATTCCGCAGCGCCACATCCTTGTTTATCTGTTCCTGCAGCTTCGGCGTGAGCGGCACTTCGCGCATCTGCGCGACACCGTTGATCGTCGTCCAGCGATGGTAGGTCTTGACCTCGATCGCCTCGATCACATCCTGGCTCTTGAAGACTGGCGCATCCACGTAACGCCCGCCCTGGCCGGTAACGGCGTAGGGACCGTCCGGGTTGGCCTCGACCGGAAAATGCGCCTCTCCAAGCGACCCGTTGAGTTCGCGTGTATAGATCTCGCCTGCCTTCCACTTTTCGGGCTGCCGCATGTTGCGGATCTGCTGCAGCGAGTAGGTTGTCGGCGGAGCCGCCTCGATGGCTTTCCTGACCGTATCCGGTGGCACCGCTTCTTCCTTTGGCGTTCCTTGACCGCCCGGCACATGGTCCTCGGAGGCGCCGCGTATCCACGGCAGGACGTATGCTTCTCCCGTCTCCGGGTCCCGGAACAGAATATGCGACTTGTGGATCAACTCCGGTTCGTCGCCACGCGCTTGCGGCCCGTCGGCCGGCGGCACATAGACGTTCTCTGCACTCTTTGGCAGCGGTCCGTAGCGGGTGGCGGTCACCGATTGCCCGTTCTCGTCCCTTACCTGGATCGGCCCGCTTCGGCGGCTGCCTACCTGCGAGGAGAGGAACGTCAGCACGCCGTCGGCAACGTCCTGGCGCATGAAACCGCCATCGACGATCGAAGCGCCGAAATCGCTCTTGAACTGCTCGATCGCGACGAGCTGATCCGGCCGCGCCGTCTTCTGCAGGTCTGCCAGGAACTGGTCCAGCGAGGCCTTGCCGCCCTTGGGTATGGCCGTCGAGGCTCCGTCACGCGACGTTTCCACCGCACGGGCGAGCCAGGCCGGGATCGCCAACTGCTCGGACTGTCCGCCGGCGCGGTCGAAGGTCAGGGTCGCGGTTTCGTTCTTGGCGATCGAAGGCGCGGTCTTGGCGGCCTTCGACTTGTACTGGAATCTCACCTCGGCGCTGAACGCCACGGCGCCTGCCGGCAGCGGAGGCGTGGAGAACGAAATCGTGTAGCGCGTCGCCGGAGTCCCGTCGGAACCATAGAGGTTCCGGTAGATGTTGCCGGCGCTCGGCATGTAGCGCGGCTGCGGTGAGCCGTCCGGGGTGAAACGCGCCGGAAGCCAGGATTGTACTGCCGATTTCACCTTGTAGGTCGCGGAGGTGGCTACCCGATCCGGATTGAAGCCCAGCGCGCCCGGCAGCCTGTTGCGATCGTTGAAGATGACGTCGACCAGCATCGCCTCGGGGTTCACCACGCGAGCCTTCTCGCCGGTCAGCAAAACAATGTCCGCCGTGGGCGACTTGCCCGGCACCGCTGAAAGCCGCAGTCCGCTCAGCGTCGGCTCATCGACCAGAGAAACCGTGTTCGACGAATCGATCTGACCGGACTTGACGAGGGCGCGGATCGACCGGATGCCATCGCCCTGCCCGATCGCCGTGACGAGTTCGGATGCCTTCGCCGGGTCCTTGACGGCGAACTGGATCTTCAGGTTTGTCGAACCAAGGGCCGACTGGATCTGGTCGAACGCCTGCGCCGACACAATGTCGCCCGGCTGCAGCGTGTCCTTGACAGGCATTTCCGGACGCCTCTCGAAACCGATGCGCGGCATCTGATCGACCGCCGCGACATGATTGGCCACGATCGGCAGGCGTATGCCGGCCTTGGTCTCGGTCATGACGCGATCGAAAGGAAGCGCGGCTTGCAGCGTGACGTGGCCGGAGCTGTTTTCCGCCGGCACGCCAAAGAAATCGTGTTGGCCGGGCGCGAGGGTAACCTCCTTGCCTTCGAGCAAAGGCGTGTAGGTCATCTCGACCACGGTGCCTTGGCCATCCGGCGTCATCCCGACAATCGCGGCATCCAGCGGTCTGGCGTCATAGCCGGTCCCGTCGCTGAACACCGCCCCGCTCGCCGCCGCCGAGAGATCGCTGGCACGGACCGGCAGGGCCGTCTGATTGGACACAGGCCAGACGCCGGCTTGGAGGCCGGTGATGTTCCTGTACTCGCGCGACCGATAGGAGATGACGCCCTGGGTGCCGAGCGCGTCCTTGACGGGCGTCAGGCTGCGTTGGCTGACACTGTCGACGATCGACCATCCGATCATGCCGAAATCGGTTTTGGTGCCGACGCCGAAGCCAACGGCAGCAACGGTTGGCGAACCGATCCCGAACGCCTGGCCCGTGTTCAGCCGGACCCGGAAGGTGACGCCGACGCGGAAGTCGGGCAAGATCTCGCGAAGCGGCGTGCGCGGTATCTGAACGCCGTCCGGACCATAACGCTCGGCCATCTCGCGGCTGGAATAATAGCCTTTCTCCTGTTCATGGCGGTTGACGAGCTGCTCGACGGTCAAGCCGTCGAGATAGGCCGACGGCGTCTTCGGATCCTTGCCGCTGGTGTAGATGTAGCCGCTCGTGTCGCGCTCGGGCATGCCGGTAAAGCTGCGCGTCTCCGGATCCCAGACAAGACGTACCGGCCCGTCCTTTCCTGTCGGCGCGCCCGGCACGACGATGGGATCGCCGTCGGCGAGATGCGGTGTGCCGGAGGCAGTCGAACCATCGGGATCGCGGTCCGGCGACGCCGTCGAGCCATTGCCGCCGGCTTCATCGGTCTTGATCACCTCTCCTGGGATCACCGGGTGGCTGGGGTCGTGGAAGACCTGTTCTCCGGTCGGCCTGTAAACGCCGTCGGCGCCGATTTCGTACACATCCATCGGGCGCCCCGAAGGGCCGGGTTCCAGCGCCAGTTGCGACGGTCCTTTGCCGCCGGGCGGCTGCTGGAACGGTCCGTCGCTGCCGGGCGGCGGATTGGCATCAGCGCCGGGAGCGTTGGGGTCCTGCGTGCCCGTTCCTGGCCGCATCGTCCGCAGACCGTGGATGCCAAGCCCCGTGCCGGCGATGCCGGTGCCGAGACCCGTAAGCGCGTTGGCAAGCTGGAGACCGTTCATCTGGTCTCCGTTGGCGGCAAGATCGTAGGCGGATGTTGCCAGTAACGGTGAGCCGACAATCACCGAGCCGACATCCATCCCCCACGCCGCCTTGTTCAGTCCGGCGCTCGATTGCATGTATGTGCGGGTTTCGGATGCCAACGCCCAGTTCGATCGTGTTGCGCCGATGCTGCCGGCGAAGGCGCGGGGGCTGGCGGCAACGCCTGCCAGGAATGACTCACTCTTCGCCGCCATGCCGATGGTGCGCAGGCCGCTGGAAGCCATGGGCAGCGCCGTGGTTGCTGCGCTGGCGATGTTCGTCAGCGACTCGCTGTCGTACCACTCGCCGCCATGGTCCAGGTGGTTGACCTCGTTTATGACCGCTCTGGTTCCGAGATAGGCCGCGCCGGTATAGGCCAGCGGCGCCGCGACCGGCGCGGCCGGCGTGAACGACAGGATGGTGGCGATGCCGGTGCCGATGCCAACCAGCGGATCGACGACCTTGTCCCAGACGGAGACGTTGCGGGCCTTCACAACTTCAAGCGCGATCTTGCCGTCGGCTCCCGCCTTCATCTCCAGGCCTTTGGGAACAACGAGCTTGCCGTTCTCGCCAAACTGGCTGTTGTTGTCCTGGAAATCGCCGAGGTCGTCGAACTTCTTGCCGGTCGCGTCGACGTAGCTGGTGTTGCCATCACCGTCGCGCACCGCAAACAGCGTCACCTGCTGCGTTCCAACCTGGTCGTCGACATAGAAGATCGGCACGCGACGCACATACGGGTTGTCGCCGCCGATATCGCGGATCTCGTCCGTCACATTCTTTATCGCGTCGCGGCCGTCATCGGTCGAACTGTCCAGGCCGAGCGTTTTGGCTACCGTAGTATCTAGCTCCGTGCCGTGCTGTTGGTGGAACTCCTTGTCGTAGCCTCTGTCGAGCAGCTGCTGGAACCTCGGCTGATAGATGGCGTCGAGCGTCTGCTGCTCGTGCTTGTCCAGATAGGTTTTGTCGACAGTGGTGTTGTCATCGGCCAGCAAAGACGGCTCGCTGAGCCGAAGCTCGTGATAGTCGTTGAAGCCCTGTAACTGTCTGCGCAGATCCTGGATTTGACTTATCTGAAGCCTTGTCGCCTCCAGCCTGAGCTTGGCGACCGCCAGTTCGGGATCGACCCAGCGGCCATTGGGGTCGTCATCCTTGGTATCAAGGTCGATCCAGATCGCCTTCCCGCCCTGGCTCAGCGCATCGATCCCATGCTCGTTGTAGTTCCGGGCAACGTCCGGCGCCACCTTGATCGTCTGTCCGCCGACATTGATCTCGACCGGCTGCACGCCGTCGGGCAACGTGCCTTCGGGAGCATCGACCGATCCCGGCTTGTGATGCGTCAGCGCATTGTCGAAATTGGTCTGCAGCGTCGGCAGCTTGGCGTTCAGATCGGCGAGGCTGTCGCCGAGCTGCCGGTCCAGGACGTCGTTGAGGCTCTTTGCCGCCTGCTCCTCGCTGGACCTCACCGATTGCAGGCCATTTGCCGTGCACATTTTTGCGTTGGAGTCGTAGCCGGCCAGCAGCGCCTGCCAGTCTTTGTTGAGTTGGCGATCGCGGTATTCGCCCCTGACATGCTTGTCGTTCAGGCTGTAGGTCAGCTGCTGTTCGGTGGTTCCCTCATCGAAATGGTTGATTACCCAGAGCTGGCCGTCACGGATCTCGAGCGACGAGTTCTTGTAGTGCCCGAGGTAGTCGCCATTGATGCGATTGTACTTCTCGTCAAAGTTGAAATTCTGTTTACCAAGATATTCGGTAGCCAGCTTCTGCTCGAGGTCCGTCTGCCGCGCGTTGACCTGTGCGGCATCGGCATGGGCGTCGAAATAGTTCTGGTAGGCCTGGGCCAGTTCGAGCTGGTTGCCTGCCGTCGTCTGCAGGGCTTTGAGGTCCTTGTATTCCTTGGAGTCCGCGGGGACGCCGGCGAGTTCGGCCTGCCCAACCAGGTAATCGATGGTTAGCTTGTCGCCCTTGCTCAGATGCAGGCCGACCTCGGAAAACAGCTTGTCGACGGCGCTATGGTCGGCGACGCCCTGGTCGTATTTCGGATCAAGGTCGGGAGTGCCCCGCGCTTTGACCGACGGCGCATTCGGATCGCCCAGAGGAGTGAGCTTGCCTTGACCGGCGATGGCATCCTTGAGAACGCGCCCGGCATTCTCATACTCGCCTCGGGCATCCTGTGCGTTCTGCAGAAGGGTATTGGCTTTGGTCAGCCGCGCCTGCGCATCGGCGAGGGTGCCCTTGGGTTTCTGCGGCGTCCATTGCAGGCCGTGAGGCTCCAGCGCCTTGTTTATGATGGTTTGCGCGCCGTCGACGGCATCCTTGTAGGCAGGATCGAGCAGATCGACGTTGAACTGCTCCTGCCGCTGGCCTGCCAGAGCCCGCGTCTCGGTGATGCGCGACAGTGCGACGTTCTCGTTGATGATGGCCTGGGCGACTTGGGGATCGACCCACCTCCAGACGCCATCTATCTTCATCGGCATCCATTTTCCCCCCGAGGGTGCGTTGCCCTGGGGTGGATCGCCAAATGGATCGACAACCCTGTTCTGCCCGTCCAGCTTGGGCTTGGCGGGCGTGCCCAGGTGGTATTTGTCGATCAGGGCCTGTTTGTCCTGTCCGGCCTTTTCCGCGGCATCGATCAGGCTGGGCAGGGTCTCCCCTGCCAACAGCCCCTCGACGAAGGTCTTCACGACCTCGCCCTCTTTTGCCACCTTGGGATCGCTGCTGTTGGGGTTCACCGCCAGCAGCGTCCTGGCCAGGGCTTCTTGCGTGCTTCCCGCCTCGATTTTCAGGTCGGTGCCGGTGGTGTTGTTGTGCAGCGTCATGCTGCCATCGGGCTTGGTGGTCAGCGTATAGCCGTTGAATGTGACCTCGACCGTCGTGCGGGTGCCGTTGTCGATGGTAATTTTTTCGCCTGTGTGGATTGTGCTCGGGTCGCGCGACGAGCTGAAAAGCTCCGGATTCGTCCGCCTGAGATCATCCAGCGTCACGCCATACTGTTGCGCGATAAGGGTCAGGTTGTCGTTCGGCTTGACCTCGTACTCGACAGGCTTGCCGCCATTGATCTTCTCGGTGGTGGTCGTCGTCACCCGGCCGTCTTGGTCGGTGACGGTCTTGGTTTCGGTTCCCTTGCCATCGATGGATACCGACGTTTTCTTGCCGTCCGCCGTGGTCGTGACGGTGCGTACGTCGTGCTGATAATCGTAAGAGTAGACGATCTTGCCGCCGGAGCGCGGATCGACGATCTCGACCGACCGCGCGTCGCTGCTGCTGGTAGTCTTGACCTGATAGCCGGCGGCTTGCAGTTCGGCGATCACCTGTTCGTTGGTGAGGCCGTTTTCCTTTGCGATCTGATCGATGCTTTTTCCGTCGGCAAGATCGTGTTTGATGTCCTGCGTGCTGGATCCGCCTGGGTCCTGGGCGGGCGCCAATATGGTTTTGTGGCCGTCCGGTCCTGTGACGGTGGTCACGGGAAGAGAGGGGCCGGCGCCTGGCGTCACCGTTTCCACCGACGCACCGTTGGGCAATGACGTCCGCTCGGTGACGGTTCCTGTCCCGAGATCGTCCTCATAACGCGTCGTTATGGCGCCAGTGTCTGAATTGTAGCTGCTGGTTTCCTTGCGCCCGAGCCCATCCCGGGTCGGCGTGGTGGTCGCTGCGCCGTTAGGCTGTGCCTGGACGGTCGCATAGTAGCTGTCATGCTGGTAGTCGTAATATTGCGTGACGGTGCGGCCGCTGGCATCCGTGATTTTCGTCGCCTGCACATCGCCATTGCCGCTCGTCGGGTCGGTGGTCGACACGGCCATCCCGCCGGATCTGAGCGCGGCGATAACCTGTTCGCGCGTCATGCCGCGCGCAGCGGCAATCTGGTCGATGCTTTTGCCGCCGGTGACGTCCTTGACGATGTCGCGGGCAGTCGTCGCTGCCGCGGCGCTGTCTTCGGGCTTGCCGCCATCGAGGTCCACCGGCGTCAGCGCAAGCGTCGAATCGGGCCGCGCGAAGAGGGCTGGCGTGACCGTCGTTCCATTGCCGGATGTGCCATTGCTGGCGTGCACGACATTGGCGCCCGGCGTCGCCGGAGCCGGCTGCGGCTGAAGGGAACTTAGTTGCGTGTTTACATGCGCCAATTCCTGGCGGGCTTGTGCCGCCCAATCGCGCTCGCCCATTCTGTTGGCAAGCCTGATTTCTTCCCGCAGCTCCGCTGCCTGCGCCTCCAGCCGCGCGATCTGCGCTGCATCTGCCTTGGCGTTGACCTTTTGCGGCTGGAGCGGCGGCTTGGTGAGTGTTATCGGGCGAACCATCTGGACGACCTCCGGAAATCACTGTTGCCGGCAGTCTGGCCGCCGTCACGCCCGTCCCGATCGCAACCCTTCCGTTGTTATCGAGGGGGCTTCCAATAAATGCCGAAAGCAGCAAGCTGCTCTTCCGACTGCTTCACTCGTTCCGCCGCATTCGTTTCTGACCGCGTTGCCGTCAACGCCGCCAGGATTTCGACGGCGGCGAACGCCGGCGACATGCTTCGGAAGAACGATTGCGAATTTGAGGTAACAACGATTGCTTCCCGCGCGATCCGGGTCAGCGGCGAGACGCTGCTGTCGGTGATCGCCACCACGCTGACGCCCTGCCGGGCCGCTTGGCGCGCCACTTCTATCGTCATGCGTTCATAGGGCGTCATGCCCACAGCAAGGAGCACGTCGCCGCGCCCTGCATGCTGAAGGGCATCCAGACCCTGTCCGGCGATCCCGCCGACAAGCATCACCTTGCGCTCATCGCCAGCCGCGAACGACATTATGTGAACGAAATGGCTGGCAATTGCATAAGCCGAGCCTGAGCCGAGACCGAAAAGATTGCGCGATCCCGCAAGCAGCTCGGCGGCGGCGATGAATTGCATGGCGTTGCCGTACTCGCCAAGACTTGAGATCTGGGCAGCGAGAGAGTCAGCCACGACCCCGGCCGTCGAATATCCCGAATCGCCATCCCGTTCGCCACCCTGTCGGGCTGGTTCTCCGGCTGTCGTCTCACGCAGCGCGCGCGCATAAAGGCTGCGCATGTCCTCATAGCCTTCAAGGCCGAGCCACCGTGCCAGCCGCATCATTGTGCTGTGCGAAACGCCGGCCTGCTGCGCCTGCTCGCGCATCGACATCAGCGCCACATCCTTGGGATGATCAAGCACGAAACGCGCCGCCACCCGCAGTTGCGGCGGCATATTCTCAAACCGTTCGACCAACAGCTCCGCCAAAGGACCTTTTTCCATTCCCATTACCCCATCAAACCCCGTCGGTCAGGCTACTCCGTGAGCGCCTGAAACGCAACAGTTGGAACAAACATGTCTCAAACATTCCAAGTGGACTTTCATTTCCGATCGTCCTGCCCTAAGTTGTTATAGCAAAGTCCCGGACCGCAGGCGTGAGCCCGGGCTTGCAACCTGAATAGCCCCTCAAGGAGACAATGATGGCTGCTACCCCTCCCATTACGTCCGGCTCTGCAGGGTCGCCGGAACAAAACCTGGACAAGATGATCAAGCAGCAGGAGCGCATGTTCAGCCTAGAGATCACGAAAGAGATCGCGAAATCCCAGCACGACATGCTGATGAGCACCGCCAAGACGCTCGGCGAGTCGGCTGAAAAGGCTTGACGCAGGAGATGCTCGAACTCATGCGCCGCCGCGAGCAACCGGCGGCGTACCTGCACAGCGGAAATTTTCGAACGCCTTCGTCCGGCTGTATTTGAAATCCTCATCGGCGGGGAGATGAAGTGGCATGACCGCTAGTCCTATCGGCAGATATCTGGATGCCGCGCCAGGGCGACGGCTCCGATCCATCATTTCCCTATCGCCGGCAGCCGCACAGTCCATCGCGCTCAGCGTAACCCACGGTTTTCATGCCGGTGCCGAACTCGGCCTGGTTGGCCCCCTGTATACGATCGGCTCCAGCACCGAATCGGACGTTGTCCTCAGGGATGCCGGCATTGCTCCGATCCACGCGAGACTACGGCGCAAGGGCAGCCAGTTTGAAATCGAAGCCGTCGGCGGCGATGTCGCGCTCGCCACAGGCGAAATCATCCGTCAAGGACAGGGCACTCGCTGCAGGTTGCCGGTTGTCATAGGCATCGGCGACGCCCGCATCCGGCTGATCAATCCGGAACACCCTTCCAGCCGGTGGTCGATCGGCAGTCGTTCCATGCTGGTTGCAGGCAGCGTTCTCTTTGCCGTTTTCGCCGTTTCCGTCGCTGCCAACGGGTTCTCTCTCGCCAAGTCCGACTTCTCTCTCGCCAAGGTTGGCGCGCAGACGTCTTCTCAAGACGATCAACCGGTCAGAATGGCTTTCGCCGGCGAGCGGGACCAGGAAGTGCTGGACGATTCGTCGCCAGCGCAGATTCAGACTGTCGCCGAAGCGGAAAGCCAGCTCAAACAGCGTCTCGATCAGTCCGGCATAAGCACGGTGACCGTCCAGCGATCGCCCGGGCGCCTGGTGGTTTCCGGCATGATCTCGAGTGACAAGGGTAACGTCTGGACCGAAACGCAATCCTGGTTCGACCAGGCGTTCGGCGCTCGTGTCCCCTTGGTATCCAACGTCATGATCGGCAACGCGCAACAGCCGCCGCGCCTGACGCTGCAGGCGATCTGGTATGGCGAGCGCCCTTACGTCATCGCAGCCGACGGCGCGCGCTATCACGAAGGTGCGTTCACGGATGACGGCTGGACCATCAAACATATTGGCGAGACGGAACTTCTCTTGACCAAGGGCGGCGCCACGGTCGCGCTGAAATATCCGTGAACCGCCGGCTCGAAGGGCCGCGCCTCGATTCGGTGAGGACGGACACTGCCGGCCGCGACGTGCATCAGGCGGAAGGCGTTCGCGGCCAGACAATCAACCGGCGACGGATGAATGGCGTCGAACAAGGCGCAAAGCGCGCTCAGGGGACGAAATCGGCAGCCGCCGCGGACAGGCCTGAAACGGCGGAATTCCAGGCCTCTCGAGATGCGGCGGGCGAATCGCTGGATGACATTCTCATCAACTTCGTCATGCCCACTATTCCGGAGCCGGCCATCCTGCGTCGCTCCGTGCCTATTCTCCAGCATTTCATAACGAACCTGGTGCCTGACCTTGAGGGCGGCGAGCAACTCAAGACGCTCGCCAGAGCGCTGATCGAGGGTGAAATCGAGCGTCATCGCGATCTGCTTGGTCGCATGCAGGAAGGAATCGAGATCTGACCGACCCGGATGACACGGTCCACCTGCTGCATGTCCTGGGCTATCTCTATGGGTGTCATGGGCAGGCCAAGCGAGGTGCGACGTACCTGCTCATCGCCGCACAGCTGGCGCCGGAAAATGCCGGTCTCCTGCGGACATTGGCGCACCTGCTCATACTTGATGGCGAAGCGGAAAAGGCGCTGGCCACGATTGCCAGGCTGGAGACCTTGGAAGGAATGGACCACCCGGCGCTTGCATTGCTGAAGAGCCGCGCCCTGCTCGTGGCCGGGCGCAAGACGGAGGCTCACAGTGCCTTGCTGCGCTTCCTGTCGCAACGAGGCGTTGAATGACCATGACCGTGTCTGAGCGGCTTCTGCAATTCCTTGCCAGGCTGTCGCGACGCAGCGATCTGGTCATTGCCGTCCTGTTGCTCGTCGCCGTGGTGATGATGCTCATCCCATTGCCGACGTTTCTCGTCGACATTCTCATCACCTCGAATATCGCCATCAGCGTGCTCATCCTGCTGGCTTCGTTTTACGTTTCTCATCCGCTGCAGTTTTCGTCGCTGCCGTCGGTCATCCTCATCGCCACCTTGTTCCGGCTGGCGATCACGATTACGACGACGCGGCTGATCCTGCTCCAGGCCGACGCTGGCGAGATCATTACCGCCTTCGGCACCTTCGTCGTTGGCGGCAGCATTGCGGTCGGCCTCGTCATCTTCCTGATCATCACCGTCGCGCAGTTCATCGTGGTTGCGCGGGGTGCCGAACGCGTCGCCGAGGTGGCCGCGCGCTTCACGCTCGACGCTCTGCCGGGCAAGCAGATGAGCATCGACGCGGAGCTGCGCAACGGCGATATCGATCAGCCGGAAGCACGCCGTCTGCGCCAGCAGCTGGAGCACGAGAGCCAGCTGTTCGGCGCGATGGACGGCGCCATGAAATTCGTCAAGGGCGACGTCATCGCCGGGATTGTGATCATCCTGGTCAACCTTATCGGTGGTTTCGCCGTCGGCACGCTGCAGCACGACATGTCGCTGGGCGATGCGGCCGCGACCTACTCTCTGCTCACCGTGGGTGACGGACTGGTGGCGCAGATACCGGCGCTGCTCGTCGCAGTCGCTGCCGGCACGATGGTGACGCGCGTCGGCAGCGCGGATGGGACAGGCGACCTTGGCCGGCAAATAACCAGCCAGCTTCTGCGGGATTCGCGTGCACTTGCCCTCGCGGCGGTGATCATGGTTGGCCTTGCCATGGTGCCAGGCTTTCCTTCCATCGTATTCCTGGTCCTTGGTGCCTGCTTCGGGGCGGGCGCCTATGCAATCAGTCGCCGCAGCGCCCAGGAGTCCGAACCCAAGGACAGCGGCCAGATCGCGGTGCAGGAACAACGGGGCAGCTCCGCTTCGCTTTCGGCAATTCGCACCGGAACGCTGCCTGCCTCGTATCGCGTGGTCGTACGCCTCGGCTCCGAGCTCGCGGACGCGATTCCGGAGCCCGAATTTGCCGGGCTCGCCGACGGCGTTCGCCGCGAACTCTTCGGCGATCTCGGTGTCGATGTTCCGGCCATCGGCATGCAGGTCGACGAGATGCTCTCGCCACGAAGCATCCGCATCGACCTGGAAGGCGCGCCCATCATGGACGCCGAAATTCCCGCCGGCCGCGTTCTCGTCGAAGCGGACCTTACCCATCTTGATCTGCTCGAAGTGACCTACGAAAAAGCTGTTTCGATTTCAGGCCAGCGCAAATTCGTATGGGTCGATGACCGCCACATCGCGGCGCTGAAAGAAGCCGGCTTCGTATTCTCCACGCCTGCGGAAACAGCCGCCAAGTGGACCGGAAATGCGCTTCGGCTCTATGCCGGCCATTTTGTCGGCATCCAGGAGACACGCAGGCTTCTGTCCGACATGGAGACGGAATACGCGGATCTGGTCAGACAGGCTCAGGAAATCGTGCCGCTGCAGAAGATCGCCGAGGTGCTTCGCCGGCTTGTCGGCGAAAACGTGCCGATCCGCAATTTGCGCCTGATCCTCGAAGCGCTGATCGAATGGGGCCAACGCGAACAGGACGTCGTTCTGCTGACGGAATATGTCCGCACATCCCTGAAGCGCCAGATCAGCTTCCGCTCCGCCGGCCGCAACAACATCATCGCGGCTTATGTGCTGCAGCGGTCGGCGGAGGATGTTCTGCGCAACGCCGTGCAAAGCACATCGACCGGCACATTCCTGAACCTTTCGGATGACGATGCGCAGGCTTTGGTCGGCGAAGTCGAGCGCGCGCTATCGCACAACTCCACCGACGTCTCGCCGGTCGTCCTTGCAGCAATGGACGTGCGCCGTCACATGCGCAGCCTGCTCACGCACAATGCCATCGAGCTGCCTGTCCTGTCCTTCCAGGAACTGGCGCAGGAATTCAACGTCCAGCCGCTGGCCACGATCACCGGCCGCAGCGGAAGAGCCGGCGCGCGCGCGCAGGCGCTGCCGTCGGCTCAAGCGAAAGCTGCGCAGGAGGCAGCCTCATGACGGCAGCCGGACGAACGGGGACATCTGGGGAATCAGGAGAGGAACGGCATGACAATCCACGATACCGCAGCAGGCGTTCGATCCGCCGCTTCCGCCGGGCGGACGGACATGCGCTGGCTCGCTATCGCGACGGTTGGCGTGTTGCTGGCTTTGTTGTTCACGATTGCTGACGCGACGGCGCAGAACGTGTCGCCCCTGCCGAGCAAGCCGACGCTCGACCTGCCGGTCGGGCAAGGCCGCTTGCTGCGGTTCAATGAACCGGTCGAATCCGTCCTGGTCGCAGACACCACGATCGCAGACCTCCAGGTCGTGTCGCCAAGCATGGTCTATGTCTTCGGCCTCAAGCCCGGCCTGACCAATCTCATTGCGGTCACTGCCAACGAGCGGATCGAGGCAACGGCTCAATTCCGCGTCACACCCGATGTCACACCTGCCTCCGAAGCCAAGCATGCAATGCAGCCGAATTCGGCGACAAATCTCCACATTTTCGGAACCCGCATCGTCATCACGGGTGAGGCACGAGGCGTCGATGAAGCAAAGGATTTGGACAATGTCGCACGCACATTCTCGCCGCCGGAACAGCCGCCGCTGAATAACATGACCGTGCAGGGTTCGCAGCAGGTCAACATCCGCGTCCGCTTCGCCGAAGTCTCGCGCACGGAGTTGCAGTCGTACGGTGTCGACTGGTCTGTCGGATACAAGAGCGGCGGCTTCGAATTCAACATGTTCCAGGACAATGGTGTGCCTTCGGGCGGTGGGAATTTTGGTCTGAACCTAGACCAGGCGCACGGCCTCAATTTCGACGTCCTCATCGAAGCCCTGCAACGCAATGGCGTCGTCAAGATACTGGCCGAGCCGAACCTGACCGCAGTGACCGGACAGACGGCGAACTTTCTAGCCGGTGGAGAAATTCCGGTGCCTATTGCGCAGGGATCCGACGTCACAACCATTCAATACAAACCTTTCGGCGTATCGCTCGGCTTCACCCCGACGCTCATCGGCCGCAATCGCATCGCGCTCCACGTCCAGCCGGAGGTCAGTTCTTTGTCGGATGCCGGCTCCGTAACCGCCAACGGCTTTGCCATGCCGAGCTTCGTGGTCCGAAGAGCGGACACGACGGTGGAGGTGGCGAGCGGTCAGACCTTTGCGATCGCGGGCCTCTTCCAGCAGCGGACCTCGCGCAACCTGGAGAAATTTCCGGTTCTGGGCGATGTACCCGTGCTTGGTCCGCTATTTCAATCGCAGCGCTTCCAGCACGAAGAGACCGAACTGGTCATCCTGATCACGCCCTATCTGGTGGCGCCGGTGCGGGACAGCCTCGCCACCCCACTCGATCGTCCGGCTGCCAAGCGGCTCAGTCGCAAGCACGCCAATGACGCGTCGGCGACCGGTCTGATCATCAAATAGCGGGAAACGACCATGACATTGCGCACCGCTTTCTGCTCCGTGCTTCCCGCGCTGTTTCTTGCCGGCTGCGTGAACAGCCCGCAACAGCGGCAGGATTATTCGCCCGGCTACAGCTATGTTTCGACCGATGCCGGCGGCTCCGAGAAAGGCAGCGGCTCCATCCTGGCTCCCAATGCATGTCTGGCCGAACCGGCCGACGACGACAACTCCGCCGCCAAAACCGACCTCACCATCGTCTCCGGTGTCGGCTCCCATCTGCCGGCCGGCTGCGCCAATGCCTACAATCTTCAGCGCATGGCCGAAAGCCAGCGTGACCTCGTCGAGGGCCGCCGCATGGGACCGGCGGCCGCCGCGCCGACCGCGCGCGCGGCCCGTCGTTACCTTGACGGCGAGGAGGCTCCTATCGGCGGCGCCAACAGCGCGCCGGCAACGCCGCAAACGACGCTTCCGGTCGAGTGAGCCGCCTCGGTCATCGCCCGCGTTGCATAGCTCAGCGCGTCAAGTCCGGCGGAAGAACGCTTCAGGCCTTCCGTTCCCGCGCATCAGAGCGGTTTGCCGTTTCACTGAAACGGCAAACCGCTCTATCTCTTTGTTTTGACGCTATTCCGGACGGAAAGCCGTTTCGCACCTTTCCTGGAAGTGCTTTAGCCGAGGATGGAGCCGAGCGCTTTGGCTTTGGCCTGCGTGCTACCCTTCGACCGGATGGTTCTGGCACGCGCGAGCAAAGTGGCCACCTCCTTGGTCGTCAGACCGATGGGTGGCGAGGCCTTGACCTGATCGGCCTGGCCAAGAAGTCCGTAGACCATCACAACATTGCGCTTGTGGTGCAATTGCGCGTTGGGTGCGGCGGCAATCTTCTGCACCAGCGGCAGTGCCGTGGCGGAGTTGTCCTCAAGGGCTGCCGCCAACGCCATGTTGGTCTCGACATCGAGATCGCCGGGCGCAAGTTTCAACGCTCGGGCGAAGGTCGCCTGCGCTTCGGCAGTCTGGCCGGCAAATGTCTGTGCCACGCCCAATCGGTTATAAGCGGCGCTGCTATTGACCAAAGGCGCTGCTTGTGCGAGCGCGCGCATGCCGGCCTCGATATCGCCGGCCTCTATCATCGCCGAGCCAAGCCCGAGCATCGCTTCGCCGTCGTTGGGCGCTTTTGCGAGCGCGGCCTGATAGGATTTGGCGGCATCGGCCGGGTATCCCGCCCGCATATAGGCGTCGCCGGCCTTGACGAACGCGCTCGGCTTGGCGTCCGGCATCGCTGCCGCACGCTGGTAGAGCGCTATCGCGGTACCATTGTCCCCGCGCGCATCGATATCGTCGGCAAGCTTGATCAGTCGATCCGACTGCGAGGACGGGGCTTGGGCCTTCGCGTTGATCGAGCTGGTTTTGCTCGTCTGGCAACCGGACAGCGCCAGCGTGACGGCGACTGGCAAGAATACGACATGCAACCGCATATCCACCTCTCCGTATTCAAGCCCGCCCTCACCTTACACAGAGCATCGACAGACTGGAACCACAACAGTGCGGTAAGATTGCAACATGGCCGAAGAAGCTGAGGAAAAGAAACTACCGGCTTCCGACAAGAAGCTTCGCGACGCCCGCCGCAAAGGCAAGGTTCCACAGAGCCGCGACCTCATCTCCGGCTTCACTTTTTTCGCAACGCTCGCCTATCTCTATTTTTTCTGGCCGACGCTCTTCAAGCACCTATCGGAACTCGTGCAGACCGTAACCGCGCCCGGCGGCTCGTCCGGGGATGTCAGCCTGCGCGCCATCCGTCATTCGTTCTCGCTGCTGATGCTTGCCACGCTGCCGCTGGCCGGCATCGTTGTCGTTCTCACCGCCACCTTCGGCATGCTGGGGACGTTCGGGCCGGTCTTCTCGTTCGAGCCGCTCAAGCCGCAGTTCGACTATATAAACCCGGCCAAGGGCCTCCAGAAGATCCTGTCACTTCGTAACGTCATCGAGTTCGCCAAGGGCGTGATCAAACTGGTGCTGCTGGCATGCCTTTTCGTGTTCGTGCTGATCACATGGTTGCAGCCGCTTTTCGATGCGCCGGGTTGCGGTCCGTCATGCCTGGCCCCGATGATCAAAGCAGTGCTGACGCCTCTCGGTATCGCCGCCGGCTTGGCCTTCGTCGTCATCGGCGTGATCGACGTTCCGGTTCAGCGCTGGCTATTCCTCCGCGACATGCGCATGACGACAACCGAATACAAGCGCGAGCACAAGGATCTCGAAGGAGATCCAATGATCCGCCATGAACAGCAGCGGCAGCGGCGCGAGGCGGTGATGCAACCGGCGAAGCTGGGCGTGAAAAATGCGGTCATCGTTTTCATATCCGGTGACCGGGCTGTGGCGTTGCGTTACGTCAAAGGCGAAACGCCGGTACCGACGGTCGTCGGCAAAGGCCAGGGGCGCACGGCCGAAGAGATGACGGCCCAAGCACGCCAGTCAGGTATTCCAGTGGTGGACGATGCGGCTGTCGCGGAACCACTTTTCGAGCGCGCGAACACTGGAACTTACATCGGTCAGGAGATGTTTTCCCCTGTCGTTCGCCATCTTGTCCGGTACGGCCTCACTTGAAGTAATCTCCGCTCGCCCTGGATACGAACGCCTTTTGCCGTTTGCCGACAAGCACCATGAAGCCCGGCAGCTCGGTGTCTCGAGAAAAATATTGTCCCGATGACGGCGGCTCGAGGCTTGCAATGGCGCGGTCAAGGAGGGCGAGGCGAAGGTCTGTCATGACAATTAGTACGGCATTAGTACGGCAATTGCGTCGTGTTCGATCTGGCTCGATCTGTTGGTTTGTCTACGCCACGATAGCCACGCAGTGCGAAAACAACAACAACTTGAATATGTTAGAACCAACGCAATCGTACGACGACCGGCATTGGGAAACAACAGGCAAGACCGTCTGACAAATTCCTAATCTGTAGGTCACAGGCTGGATTCCTGTCGGGATCACCACTCAGCCGGGGCTGCCCGCCGCCGGATTGGTTGCGGCGGCCGCCCGGAAGCGGGCGACGAAATCGTCGAGCGCCGGCCGTTCGGCGTCCGAGATCGCCCAGTAGGAGAAGGCGCCGTCGGTCCAATGGACCAGCAGGAACCCGCCCGCCGAGAGATCGTCCGCCACCGGCACCGATTTGGCCTCGTTCTGCCGCGGCGCCGCCACCAGGGTGATCAGATGCTCGTGGTGGCGGTAGACCAGCGCCGGCATCGGCTTGTCGCCGATCACTTCGACCCGGCCGCCAAGCAGCGCGTAGCCATCCTTGGCCATGTCGGGCGCCGGCGGCGACACGCCGATCCGGCCGTCGAGCCACGGCTTCACCGTGTGCCGGTCGGACGAGACGATGTCGACCGGGGTCGCCGCGAGCAGGCTGCGGCGATGGCCGTTGGCGACGTTGACGGCGAAACTGTCCGGCACATTTTCCACCATCAGCCATTGCGTCGCGCCGCTGGCGAGAAATGCCGTCAGCACGATCGAGGCCGCCATCTGGCGCCAGTCGAAGGAATTGAACCAGCGTGCCGAAGCGCGCGGCCGCATCTCGATGACCTTGCCCTGATGCCGTTGCGGCTGTGCCTTCACGGCTTCGGCCTGCGTGGCCTCGGCTTCGTCGGAACCTTTCACCTCGGCGATTGCCGCGATGCGCGCCAGGAAGTCCTCGCTGACGGCGGGCCGCGGCACGCCGGCGACGGCCGTGCGCAGCGCAAGGATGCGCTGATGTTCGGCGGCAAGTTCCGGATCGGCGGCGATGCGGCGCTCGACGGCAAGTGCCGCCGCGGCATCGAGCTCGCCATCTATAAGGGCATGGATCATCAGCTTCATATCCTGCGGGTCTTCCGGCAATCCGTCGTCATGCGGGCTCATGGCGCCCTCCAATGTCCGTCATCAGCAAGCTGCGCGCCCGCGCCAGCCGCGACATCACCGTGCCTTGCGGCACGCCGAGCATGGCCGCGATCTCGCGATAGCTGAGCCCGTTTATGTCGCGCAGCACCAGCGTTTCGCGAAACACCTCCGGCAGCCTCGCGATCGCTGCTTCCACCGCCGCCGAGTTGGCCTTGGCGATCAGCGCCGCCTCCGGACTGTCCGCATCCTTGTCGGGCGGCGGCGATACGTCGTCGAGATCGGCGAGGTCGCCGACGGCGACCACGCTGCGCGGACGGTTGCGCGCCATCCAGGTGTAGGAGGCATTGCGCACGATGGTGAGCAGCCAGGCACGCGGATTGCCGCCGGCAAAGCCGGCAATGCCGGCATGCGCCTTGAGGCAAGCCTCCTGCACCACATCCTCTGCATCGGCAGCGTTCCCGGTCAGCCAGCGGGCGAGCGACAGCGCGTCGCCGAGATGCGGCAGCACCACTTCGGCAAACCGCGCGGCCAGCATTCTTTCGCTCAACACCTTCCCACCGTCAGGCGCTCCCGCCAGGGCTTTGCTGCCACCTTCGGCGGGTGGCGCTGATCCGTTCCTGCTCGCGCGGGTGAAGATCGCGATTGCAGGCGAAGGCACCTGCTTTGGTGGAGGTGAAGGCATAGGTGTCACCGGAGTCAAGCATATTGGAAGAGAACGGCGCCTCGGAAAGGAACGGCGCATCGCTGGCCGCGACGAGATGCGGGATGCCGCCGTCATTGTCGTGGATCTCTTTTGTTGCGGTCACGGCCGGTGCAGGAACGGCGATGCCTGGAGCACACTGCTCCAGCCCATGCGCTCCAAGGGCTGGCGGCGGCCTGTGCCCGCAGGCTGCCGCCCGGCGTTCGTATTGTCATGATAGGCCATCTCGGTCTCCTGCAACGCCGTTGAGCGGCGCATGCCCGGAAGACCAGCGGAACCGGCGGTTTATTCCCAAGGGATCATTGGTTTCGATCACGCTGATGTGATCGATTGGCGCCGGGAGCTCAACGGCTCGCCCCGAGGTCGAGCAACCTCGCAGTGAAAGACTATCCGCACGGTCGCTGCTGATGGTGAGCGCCGACAGCGGCGCTCAGATACGCCGGCCGGTCTTGGCGTCGAACAGATGCGCCGAGGCGCGGTCGATCTCGATCGGCACGCTCTCGCCTTGCTTCAGTGCAAGCCGCTCGCGGAACAGGCAGGAGATCGCTTCCCCGCCGCAGTCGACGGTGGCGAAGATTTCCGAGCCTGTCGCCTCCATGAGCGTGACGGTGCCGGAGAGACCCTGGCCCGTTGCCCGGATATGTTCGGGGCGAATGCCGTAGACCAGTTCCCTTCCCGCGGCCTTGGTCGGCTGGATGCCTTCGGGCAGCGGCAGCGTCAGCCCGCCGGTGCTGCGGAAGATACCCTCCTCGATGCGGCCATGGATGAAGTTCATGGCAGGCGAGCCGATGAAGCCGGCAACGAACAGATTGGCCGGCCGATCGTAGAGATCGAGCGGCGCGCCGATCTGTTCGACGAGACCGTCATGCAGCACGACGATCTTGTCGGCCATGGTCATGGCCTCGATCTGGTCGTGCGTGACATAGACGGTTGTGGTGCCGAGCCGCTGATGCAGCGCCTTGATCTCGCCGCGCATCTGGACGCGCAATTTGGCGTCGAGATTGCTGAGCGGTTCGTCGAAGAGAAACACCTGAGGATCGCGCACGATGGCGCGGCCCATGGCGACGCGCTGGCGCTGGCCGCCCGAGAGCTGGCGCGGATAGCGGTCGAGCAGCTTTTCGAGGCCGAGAATGTTTGCCGCCCGCTTCACCCGGCTCGTGGTGTCGGCCGGATCGGCTTTCTTGATCCTGAGCGCGAAGCCCATATTGTCGGCCACCGTCATATGCGGATAGAGCGCGTAGTTCTGGAACACCATCGCGATGTTGCGGTCGCGCGCCCTCAGATTGTTCACCACGCGCTCGCCGATCGAGATTTTCCCGGCCGAGATCGTTTCGAGCCCGGCGATCATGCGCAGCAGCGTCGACTTCCCGCAGCCCGACGGCCCGACCAGGATGACGAACTCGCCATCGGCGATGTCGACGCTGACGTCGTTAATGATCTTGGCGGACCCAAAGGCCTTCTGCACTTTGTTGATGGTTACCGATGCCATTGCATGTCTCCACAAAAAGGGTGTCGCGGATCAGGCGCTCAGCCGCCCTTGACCGCGCCAGCGGTCAGCCCGGCGACGATCTGCCGTTGCGCGAACATGGTGAGCACGAGCACCGGCAGTGTCACCACCAGCGCCGCGGCCGCGAGCGGCCCCCAGCTCACCTGCTCGTAGGATAGCATGTTGTAGACGGCGACCGGCAAGGTCCGCGTCTCGCGGCTGGCGAGCACCACGCCGAAGACGAAGTTGTTCCACGAAAAGATGATCGACAGGATGAAGGCCACCACGATGCCGGGCTTGGCGATCGGCAGCGCCACCAGCCGGAACACCTGCCACGACGAGGCGCCGTCGATACTGGCCGCCTCTTCCAGTTCCATCGGCGTCGTCTCGAAATAGCCGATCATCACCCAGACCACGATCGGCACCGTCACCACCAGATGGATGATGATCTGCGGCCACAGCGTGCCGAGGATGCCCAGCCACTGGAACAAGAGGAACAGCGGGATGAGATAGGAAAGCCCCGGCGTCATGCGCGCGATCATGATGACGATCGCCGAGCGCTCCGCCTTGAGCCTGGCGATGCCGTAGCCGGCCGGCACGCCGATCAGCAGCGCGAGCAGCGTCGCCGTGCCGGTGACCAGCACCGAGTTCCAGAGATAGAGCAGGAAATTGTTTTCCTCGAACACTTTCGCGTAGTTCGACCAGGCGAAGCGCTCGGGGATCAGGATCGGCGGGTAGGCGCCGTTGTCGATCTCGAATTTCAGCGACAGCGAGACCATCCAGAGGAAGAACAGGATCGCCGGCGAGACGAGTACCAGCGCCGCGAAGAACAGTCCTATCTTGTTGAGCAGCCGCGAGCCCATCTATTTGCCCTCCGCGTCGACCCATTGCGAGCGCTGGCGCAGCATCAGGAGGATGAAGGAGAGCGCCACGATAACGATGAAGAAGACCACGGCCATGGCCGAGCCATAGCCCATGTCGTAGTAGGAGAAGGCGGTATTGTAGAGATAGATGTTGATCGTCTCCGACGCCGTGCCGGGCCCGCCCTGCGTCATCGCGTAGATGATGTCGAAGCTCTTCAGCGCATCGATCGTGCGGATGATCACCGCAATCATCAGGAACGGCGCGATCATCGGCAAGGTGAGATAGCGGAACTGCTGCCAGGCATTGGCGCCGTCGATCTCGGCGCTCTCGAACGGCTCGCGCGGCACCGACGCCAGCCCGCCCAGCACGATCAGCATCACAAGCGGCGTCCATTGCCAGGTCTCGACCGCGACCAGCGAAGGAATGACCGTGTTGGCGTTGAAGATCCACTCCTGCGCCGGAACGCCGACCAGCGAGAGCAGATAGTTGAGCACGCCGAGCTGCGGGTGGAACATCATCGTCCAGACAAGTGCCACGGCAACCGGCGTCGCCATCATCGGCATCACGAAGACACCGCGCAGCAGGCCGCGCAATGGAAACCTGGCGTCGAAGATCAGGGCCGCAACAGTGCCGAAGAACATCGGCGCGATCACCGACAGGAACGTGTAGGTCAAGGTGTGCCAGAGCGATTCCCAGAAACGCGGATCGCTCGCCAGGCGCAGGTAATTTTCCATACCGGCAAAGCTTCGCGACTGGCCGAGCGTCCAGCTGTTGATGCTCATCCACAGCGTGAAGGCCCAGGGAAAGACGATCACGGCGCCGACGACGACGAGCGCCGGAATGACGAAAGGCCAGTAGTTGGGAGCCAGCCGGAGCGGCTGGCCCTCTTCCATGGCTTGCGTCGTCACCCCTGCGCGTTCCGGGGCGATGGCGGACATCAGCCTTGCTCGCTCCTGTCGAGAACCGGCTGGAACTGCTCGGTGGCCTTCTTCAGCTCGTCGGCGGGGTCGGCACCGGCAATCATGTTGGTCAGCGCCACGCCATAAATGTCGCGGAACTCGGTGACCGGAATGATGACCGGCAGCGCCAGCCGACTGATGTTGCCGGAGCCGACCACGGCATCCAGCCAGCTCGGCGGCATGGTGACGCCCTCGCGCACCTTGGGGTCTTCCAGCACGGATTTGCGAAACGGCACGCCAGCGCCAGCCTGCAGCAGCCGCGCGCCCATGGCAGGCGATACCGCCCACTGGCAGAACAGATACGCCGCTTCCTTCTTCGTGCTGGCGGAGGTCACGCCGATGCCATCGCCGAAAGTGCCCGCGGCATGCGCCTTGGGACCTTTCGGCATGACACCGTAGCCGACCTTGCCGACCACCCGCGACTTTTCCGGATTTTCCATCGGCGGCGCGAAGCCGACGCCATCGAACCACATGCCGATCTTGCCCTGCAGGAAGGCAGACTGCGCCTCGGCCCAGTTGAAGCCGGTGACGCCGGGAGGTGCCGCCTTGGTCATCAGCCGCTGGTAAAGGCTGGCGGCTTCGATCGCCTCCGGCGACGTGGTGCGCAGCTTGCCGTCGCTACCGAGCGGCGTCATGTCATAGCCCAGCATCAGCGACGTCCACACCGGCGTGTTGGCGTTCTTCAGGCCGCGGGCGACGAAGCCGAACGTGTTGCTGGACGGGTCGGTCAGCGCTTCGGCGGCGGCCACCAGCTGCTCGAAGCTCTCGGGATATTTCACCCCCTTGGCGTCGAACAGTTCCTTGTTCCAGTAAAGGATCCAGTAGTCGACCGAGAACGGCAGCGAGCGCAGCACGCCCTGGCCGTCCTTGGCGAACTGCATGCCGGCCTCGGCGAAGTCGCTTTCGACCAGCCTCGGATCGGTGAGGCCGGGATCGGCAAGGTAGCCGGAAATGTCGGCCAGCCAGCCGCCCTTCTCGAACTGCCGCTTCTGCACATGGTAGCTCAGATGCACCACGTCGAAGCTTGGCTTGCCGGAGCTGAGCTCGATCACCGTCTTCTGACGCTGCTGCTGCTCGGGCGTCGCCTCCGCGTTGACCTTGATGCCGGTCAGCTCCTCGAATTCTGCGAGATTTTTCAAAATGGTGTCGCTGCGCGGGCTCTTTACCAGATTGACGTCGAGCGTCGTCCCGGCAAAGCGCTTCCAGTCGACGCCCGCCGCGAAGCTCGGACGAAGGCCGGCAAGACCAGCTGCGGCAAGGGCAGCGGTTCTCTGGAGCAATTGCCTCCTGGTTGGATTGAACGGATTGGACGACATCTCTTCCTCCCGGTTGTTGTCGTTTCGATTGCGCCGCGACGATTGTGGCGCGGTCCTGCTTCCTCAAATCTGGAGTGCCAGCCGGCGCGCATTGTCGATGTGCTGACTGATCGCCTCGACCGCCTTCTGCGGATCGCGTTTCTCCAGCGCTTCGATCACCGCGAGATGCTCGCGCATGACCGGCACGACGCGACCGTCGATGCGGAACCGCTCCTGGTGGATCAGCCTGATCTTCACCGAATTGACCAGGTAGGCCTTGGCGATGATCTCGTTGCCCAGCGCGCTGATGAAGGTGTCATGCATGGCCCAGTCGATACTCTGGGCCTTGGCTTCCATCTCCGGCGTCGGCGTCTGCGCCAACGCCTGGGCGAGCATGTCCTCGTGTTCGCGCCGCAGGCGGGCAATCTCGGCGTCGGAAGCGCTGACGGCAAACAGCGCGACCGCCTCGCGCTCCATGAACAGTCGGAATTGGAAGGCCTCGCGGATCAGGCTGATGTCGATATGGGCGATCTGCATGCCGCGCTGCGGAATCGTGGTCAGCAGCCCTTCCGCCTCGAGCCGCGGCACGATCTCGCGGATGGCGCCGAGCGGCAGGCCGGTGAAGGCAACCAGTTCGCGCTGCGATACGAACTGGCCGGGCCTCAGGTCACGGGCCAGCAGATGCCGCGTGAAGCTGGCATAGGCCTTTTCCCTTAGGGTTGCCGGTTCGCTCGTCTCGTCCATGCCGATCAGCGTCCTCCGCCGCTCACGCCGCTTGTGTCGAAAACAGCCTGTCGTAAGCGGCGCCAAGCTGCTGCCGCTCCGATAGCGCGACCGGCTCGAGCGGCGGCCGAACCGTCAGCCAGCGTTCGTCGCCGGTCTGGCGCGCCACCATCGCCTTCACCGCCGGGATGACCGGATGCCTGAGCAATTCGACGACGAAACGTTCCACACGGGAATCGTCGCGTCCGCTCTCGACGATGGCGCGAAGCTCACCGGCGGCGAAGTTGGCCATGCCGGAAATCGCGCCCTGGCCACCGATCCGCACCGCCGGCGCCAGATGCCGCTCATCCCCGATCAGGATGATCAGGTCGCCATGCGCCTTGAGCAGCGCTGCGCTGTAGGCCCAGTCGCCGCCGGAATCCTTAACTCCGGCGACCACGCCCGGATAGGCCTTGCGCAGCCGGCCGATCAGGTCGAGCGACAGACGCACCGTCGTGACCGAGGGGATGTTGTAGAGCAGCATGCCGCGGGCGAGCGGGCCGAGCGCGCCAAACACAGCTGCAAACCAGCCGAACAGCCCGTCGTCGCCGACATTCTTGAAGTAGCTCGGCGGCGCGAGCAGGATGTTGCGGGCGCCGCGCTGCAAGGCCTGGCGGCACTGCTCCGCGGCGTCGTCCGCTGCGTCGACAAGCACGCCGGCAACGATCTGATCGGCCGAGACACCTACCGCAAGCAGGGCATCGATGACCGCCGGCCGTTCCGCCGTACCGACGGAAGCGCCTTCGCCGGTGGTGCCGAACAACGTCACGCTGCTGCAGCCGGCATCGAGACAGGCCTGGGCATGCGCGGTCATCAGCGCGATGGCAATCCGCCCGGCTGCATCAAACGGGGTGGTGAGGGCAACCGACAGACCAAAGCGCGAAGCCACCTGCAAAGCCTCCAATTCATCAACTTGCGCGCAGCCGTATCATACTAACATGTTAGTTGTAAACAGACTGATCGATCACCCCTGGCTGCGGGCGGAAACAATTCAGAATGCCTGCAGAGCAAGCCCTGCCAACGCAGATGCCGCGAGCGTCGGCAGCATGCCGGCTTTCAGCCTGAGCATGGCGATCATCGCCGCCGCCGACAGCAGCGCGGCACGCCAGTCGAGCGAGGACAGGACCGGAACCTCGACGCCCCAGCCGACACTCTCGACCTTGCCGAAGACGACATGCAGCGCGAACCACAGCGCAAGGTTCATCACCACGCCGACGACGGCCGCCGTGATCGCGCCGAGCGCCGCCGACAGCACCTTGTTCTGCCGCAACTGCTCGATGTAGGGCGCGCCCAGGAATATCCAGAAGAAGCAAGGCACGAAGGTGGCCCACAGCGTCAGCGCCGCCCCCAGCGATCCCGCAAGCAATGGGCTGATCGCCCCCGCATGGCGATAGGCGGCGGCGAAGCCGACGAACTGCAGCACCAGGATCAGCGGCCCGGGCGTTGTCTCGGCAAGTCCGAGCCCGTCGACCATCTCGCCCGGCGCCAGCCAGCCGAACGAGGTCACCGCGGCTTGCGCGACATAGGCCAGAACCGCATAGGCGCCGCCGAAGGTGACGACGGCCATCAGGCTGAAGAAGCCGCCGATCTGCGCCCACACGCTGGCCGGCCCCGCCAGCGCGGCGATCAGCGTCACCGGTCCGAGCCAGAGCGGCAGCCAGATCGCGATGATGCGGGCCGCATGCCATCGCGTCGGCACGGTGTGGCCGAGCTCGCCGCGTTCGAACATCAGATCGACCACGCCGTGGCTGTCGGCAGCGGCGCTGCCCTTGCCGTGCGCCGAGCCCGAAAACAGGCTCGGCGCAAAGCGGCTGCCGATCCAGCCGATCAGGCCTGCCGCAAGCACGATCAGCGGGAACGGCAGCTTGGCGACATAGATGGCCAGGAAGGCCGCCACCGCGATCGCCACCATGACCCGGTTCTTCAGCGCGCGCTTGCCGATGCGGATCACCGCTTCGACGACGACGGCGAGCACCGCCGCCTTGATGCCGAAGAACAACGCCTCGATGACCGGCGCATCATTGTAGAGCATGTAGAAGCTGCTCAAGGCGAGCATCACCAGCGCGCCGGGCAGCACGAACAATGTTCCGGCGACGAGGCCGCCGGCCGTCCGGTGCAGCAGCCAGCCGACATAGACGGCAAGCTGTTGCGCTTCTGGGCCCGGCAATAGCATGCAGTAGTTGAGCGCGTGGAGGAAACGCTCCTCGCCGATCCAGCGGCGCTCCTCGACCAGCTCCTTGTGCATCAGCGCGATCTGCCCGGCCGGCCCGCCGAAGGAGAGCAGGCCGATCTTTGCCCAAAGCCGCGTCGCCTCGCGAAAGGTCGGCGCGGCCGGGACCGCGGCCGGCGGCGCCGTGTCGTCTTTGGCAAGCACGGTCATTGTGCCTTACCCCCGACGGGCCAGTTATGCGTCTCGTCGGTAGCGTCGCGGCACCAGCGGAAGAAGGCGTCGTAGAGGAGCATGCCCGCGTCGAGCTGTTCGAGGTCGTCGCGGAACATGCGCGACAGGCCGAGCGAAGCGGCGAGGAACCCCGCCGCCTGCGGCACGAGGTCGAGGCGAGCCGTATCCGCCCCGCGCACGATCAGCGCCAGACGATCGAGCGCCTCGGAGCGCAGCCCGAATTCCTCGATCATCGTGTCGAAGGTGCAGCGCTCTCCACGATGGCTCCAGAACACGCCTTCGATGTCGAAGGGAACCGCCGCGAAGCGCTCGGCCACCAGAGGCACCTCGGCCGGGTCGACGAACAGGAATACGGCGCCGGGATCGACGAAGCGGCGGATCAGCCACGGGCAGGCGATGCGGTCGACCTTCGGCCGGGAACGGGTGACCCAGACGGTGCGGCCGCTCTCGTCGCGGGACGGGACCGCGCTGGCTCTGACCAGCGGCGCCTCGGCCTCGGCCCAGGCTTCGAAGCCGCCTTCGAGCGATTCCGCCGCAATGCCTTCATGGCGCAGCCATGCCGCCACGCCTTGCGAGAGCTTCTGTCCCCGCTGGCAGATGACGACGACTTTCGATCCGGAGAACTCGGCCGCCCAGGTCGAGACGGCTCTGAAGTCGCGCCGGTAACAAGCCGGCAGCAGGCGCGCATCGGCTTCATAATCCTCATCGATACGCACGTCGATGAGAACCGGCGCATCCGGCAGGCCGACGAGACGGGAAAGCTGCGGAACGGTAATTGCGGTTGTTGACGGCATGGCGTCCACCTCCTGTAGGAAGAGAGTTTGGACGCGATCGTTGGGCTGACGCCTCACGGGGTCGTCGCGGGGAACCCCTTGGCAGGATGCTGGAACGGCCTCAGCCAATTGTCAAGGAAGACGACGCTTCCGCCACGCCTTCCCTTTGAGAACACCCTTGCGCTTTACTGCGCCGTCCAGCCGCCATCCATCGGCAGGGTCGTGCCGGTCATCTGCCTGGCGGCGTCCGAGCACAGAAACAGGGTCAGTGCCGCGAGCTCCTCGACGGTGACGAACTCCTTGGTCGGCTGCGCGGCTAAAAGCACGTCGTGCTTGACCTGCTCCTCGGTCATGCCGCGCGCCTTCATCGTGTCGGGGATCTGCTTCTCGACCAGCGGCGTCCAGACATAGCCGGGAGCGATCGCATTGACGGTGATGCCGTCCTGCGCGACTTCCAGCGCGACCGTCTTGGTAAGGCCGGCAATGCCGTGCTTGGCCGAGACATAGGCCGACTTGAACGGCGAGGCGACCAGCGCGTGCGCCGAAGCGGTGTTGATGATCCGGCCCCATTTGCGGCTCTTCATGCCGGGCAGCACCGCCTTGATGGCATAGAAGGCGGCAAGCAGGTTGATGCGGATGATGGCTTCCCACTTGTCGTCGGGAAACTCGTCGATCGGCGCGACATGCTGGATGCCGGCATTGTTGACCAGTATGTCGAGGCTGCCGAATGCCTCTTCCGCTTCGTGGATCATGGCGGTCACCGCCGCGCCGTCCATCATGTTGGCGTCCGAGTAGCGGCACTTGACGCCGAAATCCTTCTCGATGCCGGCGCGCTCCGCTTCGATCGCCGCGGCATCGCCCAGGCCGTTGATGGTGACATTGGCGCCCTCGGCGGCAAAGGCGCGGGCGATTGCCAGGCCGATGCCGCTGGTCGAGCCGGTGACGAGCGCATTCTTCGAAGACAGGGAACCCATAAAAAATCTCGCGAGAGGTGGAGGGAACCTAGGGCACATAGTTTGTGCGCCGCAGCATGACAATGCCATGGCCATATGTCGCTGCGATTACAATGTTGTGATGCTGTCCGAGAGCCATGAATCTGGCGCTCAAGCACCGTGACATGGCACTGTCATGGTGCCGTGCAACATAATCCTCCTGCGCGTATCGCGCGTGTCATTCCTAAACCGATGGGTGAATAGCATGGATATCGCCGCTGTCGTGAAGCGCGCCTATGCGATGCCGCTCACCAACCCGTCCTTCCCGCCCGGGCCCTACCGTTTCTTCGACCGCGAATACATCATCATCACCTACCGCACGACGCGCGACGCGCTGGAGGCGGTGGTGCCGGCGCCGCTCGAGATCGACGAGCCGCTGGTCAAGTACGAGTTCATCCGCATGCCGGATTCGACGGGCTTCGGCGACTATACCGAGACCGGTCAAGTCATTCCCGTGCGCTATAAGGGCCAGCATGGCGGCTACGTCCATTCCATGTATCTCGACGACGATGCGCCGATCGCCGGCGGCCGCGAGCTCTGGGGCTTCCCGAAGAAGCTCGCCAGCCCTAAGATCGTGCATGAGGGCGAAGTGGTGGTGGGCACTCTCCACTATGGCAGCGTTCTGTGCGCCACCGGCACGATGGGCTACAAGCACCGCCAGGCCGACCACGATTCCGTGCTCGCCTCGCTCGCCGCGCCCAACTTCCTGATCAAGATCATCCCGCATGTCGACGGCAGCCCGCGCATTTGCGAGCTGGTGCGCTACTACCTCACCGACGTGACGCTGAAGGAAGCCTGGACCGCCCCGGCAGCGCTCGACCTTCGGCCCCATGTCATGGCCGATGTTGCGAAGCTGCCGGTGCTCGAAGTGGTCTCGGCCGTCCACTTCATAGCCGATCTGACGCTTGGGCTCGGCGAAGTCGTCCATGACTATCTCGCTGACCAGTCGGCAGCCAGCGCAATCCAGCGGGAGAAGGCTCGTGCTTGAACGCACCCGCAACAAGGCCATCGACGCCACCATCCAGGAAATCGCGCAGCAATATGACCGCGTCGCCCTGGTGTTCCAGGGCGGCGGCGCGCTAGGCGCCTATCAGGCCGGAGTCTATCAGGCGCTTTCCGACGCCGGCTGCGAGCCGACCTGGCTCTCCGGCGTGTCGATCGGCGCGATCAACGCCTCGATCATTGCCGGCAACGAGCCGAGCCGGCGCCTGCAGCGGCTCGAACAGTTCTGGCAGACGGTCTCCGGCCGCAAGATCTGGGCCTATACGCCCGAAGGCGACATCTACCGCGACATCCGCAACCGCACCTCGTCGTGGATGACGATGACCATGGGCCAGCCTGGCTTCTTCAAGCCGCGCAATCCCAACCCGTGGTTCCAGCCGCCGGGCGCAGACGGCGCAACCAGCTTCTACGACACCGCCGAGTTGAAGGACACGCTGGAGAGCTTGATCGACTTCAACGTGCTGAACGACGGCAGGAAGCGGCTGAGCGTCGGCGCAGTCAATGTGAGGACCGGCAACTTCGTCTATTTCGACACCGACAAGGTGCGCATCGGGCCGGAGCACATCATGGCGAGCGGCGCGCTGCCGCCGGCCTTCCCGTCGATTCGCATCGAGGGCGAGTATTACTGGGACGGCGGCATCGTCTCCAACACGCCGCTGCAGTACCTGCTTGACCAGGAAGAGGACCGCTCCTCGTTGGTCTTCCAGGTCGATCTGTTCAGCGCCCGCGGCGCGCTGCCGCGCGGCCTGGCCGACGTGCTGTCGCGCCACAAGGACATCATGTATTCGAGCCGCACGCGCCAGAACACCGACAATTTCCAGCGCATCCATGCGCTCAAGATGAAGCTGCTCGACGCCCTCAAGCGCGTTCCGCCGGAACTGCTGAAGGAGGGCGAGAGGGAGCTGATCGCCGACTATTCCGACGCCGGCGTGGTCAACATCGTCCACCTGATCTACCAGCACAAAGGCTATGAGGGCCACGCCAAGGACTATGAGTTCTCGGGCACCTCGATGCGCGAGCACTGGGAGATGGGCCTGGAGGACACCGAGCGCACGCTGCGCCACAAGCAATGGCTGATGCTGCCGACCAATGTCGAGGGCGTCGCCATCCACGACCTGCATCGCGAAGACCCGACCTGACATTTGCGTCCAGGAGAAGCGGAGCAATCTTACGCCCGCGAACGGAATCCTTCGCCGGTTTTGGTCAAACCGACGCCGCGCATCGTGCCTATCACGAGCGCTGCCCGACATGCGCGACAAGGACGCGCTCCGCCTGGCCGTCACCATGAGTTCCGCGGCAGCTTTGCGAAACTACAGTGCAAACACGTAGGCACGCCTTCACGCCGTCGAGCAAGCTCTGCCGGACTGTGAAGTTCTTCTTCATGGCCTATCAACATTGTCGCGAATATCAGCTCGCGGAAAGCAGGCGTACATCTGAGCGCAGGCAAATGCGCTAGGCTCAATGGAGTGCCGCTGATGACCGTCGAAGCTGTTTCCCCTGCTATCGTTCCATCGCGTGACGCCTGGCGCGGCCTGCTCTGGTTTGCGCCGCTCACGGCGCTGTGGCTCCTGGTGATGTACAGGTGGCCGACGATCCCGGCCAGCGGCGTTCCGACCACGGCCCACCAGCTCGCAACCCACGGGCTAATCGCGCTAGGATTGTGGCTCGGCCTCGAACACACGAGCCTGACGCCAGCTCAACGTCGCGCGACCTGGTTGGCGATCATGATCCCGGACACGCTGTGGCTCGCTGTCGCCTGGAGCGCCGCGATCAATGGTGTCTTCCATCCGGACACCTCGTCTTTGCCGGTGTTGCCATCGGCGATCCTCGTGCCCGTGCTCATCAGCGCGCCGCTGTTGCTGTTCTCGAAGCGGATCGGGCAGGTGCTAGATTCGATGCCGGCAAGCTGGCTCGTCACGCTTCAGCTCTACCGCATATTCGGCAGCTGGGCTCTCGCGGCCTGGCTGCATGGTGCCCTGCCCGGCGCGTTCGCGTTGCCGGCAGGTATCGGCGACGTGCTGACCGGACTGTTCGCGTTGCCAGCGGCGATCGCAGTGGCGACCGGCACAGACGACGGCCGGAGGGCGGCAACTCTCTGGAACATCCTCGGGCTTGCCGACTTCGCTGTCGCGATCACCATGGGCATGATCACCTCGCCCGGCCCGTGGCAGTTGATTGTCCCGGATGTGCAGAGCATCGGCGCAGGCGATTATCCGGGTGTGCTGACCCCTGCTTTCGTGGTGCCAAGCTCGATCCTGCTGCACATGTTGTCGCTACGCCAACTGCGCCGCCGTAGCAGGGCGGAAGTTGCGCGGCGGTAGGAGTGAGCCTCGGCTGGAGCCGGCCAACGATTCCATCGAAAGCTGAACCGTTCGAAGCGGCGCGCCCGCTTGGGGAAGGCGCACGCTCTGACCCTTCATTGGTCTTCGCAGGATAGGTCGACAAAGAGAAACGGCGCCGCAGGCGGCGCCGTTCTTTTGAGGGCCTACCGCTCAAAACACTTGGCGGAAGAGCACGAAGAGCACGAAAGCCAGCGCGATCGAGCAGGGCAGCGTGAGCACCCAGGCAAGCAAGAGATTGCGCACGGTCGACCACTGCAGGCCGGAGCCGTTCGCCGCCATCGTGCCGGCGACGCCGGACGACAGAACATGGGTGGTCGACACCGGCAGGCCGAGACGGTCGGCCATGCCGATCGTGATCATCGCGACCAGCTCGGCGGCGGCGCCCTGGCCATAGGTCAGGTGGCTCTTGCCGATCTTCTCGCCGACGGTGACGACGATGCGCTTCCAGCCGACCATGGTGCCGAGGCCGAGCGCCAGCGCCACAGCAATCTTCACCCACAGCGGGATGAACTTGGTCGCGTTGTCGACTGCCTTGTGATAGTCGGTCACCGCCTTCAGGTCCGCGTCCTGCATCGGCAGCAGCTTCTTCTTGTCGATCAGCTTCAGCGCTTCGCCGATCAGGTAGATGTCGTTGCGGGCGTTGCTGACCAGATCGGTCGGCACCTTGTCGACGGTGGCGTAAGGCTGCAACCCGGCGGTCGTGTTGTGGATGTAGGTCTGCAGCGCGAGCGTCGTCTGGTCGTTCCAGGTCTTGGAGCGCACGGCCTCTTGGACCGCGGCCTTGGCGTCGGCGACGGTGACCCCCGGCTTGACATACTTGCCCAGCGCCTGCTCGACGGCGACCGAAGCCGATTTGTAGGCCTCGAGATAGTTGATGTCGGGCGTGCGGTTGAGCGCATAGGCGGTCGGCACCACGCCGATCAGGATCAGCATGATCAGGCCCATGCCCTTCTGGCCGTCATTCGAGCCATGCGCGAAGCTGACGCCGGTGCAGGTGAAGATCAGCAGCGCGCGGATCCACCACGGCGGCGGCGTGTTGCCCTTCGGCGCCTCATAGAGCGCCGGATTGCGCACCAGAAGCTTCATCACGTAGAGCAGGACGGCGGCGGCGAAGAAGCCGACGAGGGGCGAGACAAGCAGCGACATGCCGACATTGCTCGCCTGTCCCCACTCGACGCCGCTGGTGGCGCCTCCGGCCGGAGCCATGAACTGGTTGGCGAGACCGACGCCGATGATCGAGCCGACCATCGTGTGCGAGCTGGAAGCCGGCAAACCGAGGAACCAGGTGCCCAGGTTCCATAGGATCGCCGCCACTAGCAGGGCGAACACCATGGCGAAGCCGGACGATGATCCGACCTGCAGGATGAGCTCGACCGGAAGCAGCGACAGGATGCCGAACGCCACCGCGCCGCTCGAGGTGAGCACACCGAGGAAGTTGAAGACACCAGACCACATGACGGCGAATTCGGCCGGCAGGGAGCGGGTGTAGATGACGGTGGCCACCGCGTTGGCGGTGTCGTGGAAGCCGTTGACGAATTCGAAGCCGAGCGCGATCAGCAAGGCGATGCCGAGCAGGATCCAGGGCACCGTCTTGGCGATCGCCAGATCCTGGCTCAGCGCATAGCCGACGTAGATGAGGCCGGCCAGAACCAGCACGCCGAAGGCGGGCAGGAACCATTTGGCACCGCTCGATTGCTCTAACGGGTGATCCGGTCTCGGAATCCCCGCCTCACTGGAAACAACGTCCACCATGTCCCACTCCTTTTGCATTGCAGCAAAGAACCGGGAAGAACGCTATGTCCCCAGGATGAAGCTGGTGTGACGCCTGCAACCTATCCGGCTATCTTGAGCAGCGAGGCCACCAGCAGCTTGCGCTCGTCCTCCGAAAGCACATCGGAATCGAACAGGTTCATGCTGCGCAGGCCTTCGATGGCGAGGAAGCAGACCAGCAGCCGGCCGAGGTCGTCCGTTTCCCCCTTCAGCCGTTCGAACAGCTGCCGCTTGAACGCTTTTATCGGCGTCAGGAACTCCGGATCCTCGGCAATCGCGGAGAACATCCAGGAAGCCGACGGTTTTGGCTTTTCGCAATCGTCGGCCGAGAGCCGTATGTAGGCCGCGAGCACGCTTTCGTCATCGGCCTCGGCCGTGCGTTCTTCGAGCGCCTGTTGGAAAGCATTGAGGTAATTCTCGACCAGGCCCTGCATCAGCTTGGCCTTGGTCGGAAAATTGTAGAGCAGGCCGCCCTTGGAGACGCCGGCGCGGCTGGCGACGGCGTCGAGCGACAGGCTTCCCGGACCCGCCTCGCGCGCCACGTCGGCGGCGGCGGCCAATATTCTGTCGCGCGAATTCGCCCTGCGAGCCTTCATCACGCCCCTCTTACATTAGCGTATGCGGAATTGACAAGACCGTCCAGACGGTACAGTAAAGCGCCCGAAATTTGAAATCGGGATCATCGTCGATATGTGTCCCGGCATCGATTGTTTTGCCGGTTGCTGGCTCGAGGGGACTGTCCGTGAAGCGCTTCTTCATCATCACCGGAATTCTGCTGCTGCTCATTTTGGTGTGCGTCGGTATCGTCGGCTTCAACATCCTGCGCGACAACGGCATCAAGCAGTTTTTCGCCACCATGAAGCCGCCGGCCGCGACAGTGTCGACCGTTGTTGCGAAGCCCGCGAACTGGACGCCCGGCGTCGAGGCGATCGGCACCGTCAACGCCGTGCGCGGCGTCGACCTGACCGTCGAGACGGCCGGCATCGTCAAGGAGATACTCTTCCACGCCAATCAGAAGGTCACTGACAACGCGGTTCTGCTGCAGCTTGACGACGCGGTCGAGCGCGCCGATCTCGAGGCTCAGAAGGCGCAGGCTGCCTCCGACCAGGCGGCACTGACCCGTGCGCTCGAATTGCAGCGGCGCGGCGTCGGCACCGACGCAACGCTGGACGCCGCGCGCGCCGCGGCAACCGCTTCCGCTGCGCAGGTCAACAAGCTTCAGGCCGTGCTCGAACAGAAACAGCTGACAGCGCCTTTTGCCGGCACTGCGGGCATTCCGAAGATCGATATCGGCCAGTATCTGGCGCCCGGCAACTCAGTGGTGACGCTCCAGGATCTCGATACGATGCGCGTCGACTTTACCATTCCCGAACAGCAGCTGTCGTCGCTGAAAATCGGCCAGACAATCCGCCTCGGCACGAGCGGCACGGACCTGCCCTTTGCCGGCTCCATTCGCGGTATCGATCCCAAGATCGACCCGGCGAGCCGGCTGGTGTCGATCCGCGGCGAGGTCGCCAACCCGGAGGGCAAGCTCACCCCTGGCCAGTTCGTGCAGATCCGCGTCGAGCTGCCGGAAGAAAGCAACGTCATCTCCGTGCCGCAGACGGCGGTGACGTCAAGCCTTTACGGCGACTATGTCTTCGTGGTGGTGCCGGCCAAGCCCGCTGAGGCCGGCGCTGCCCAGCCGGCGAAACCGGAAGACCGCAAAGCCGGCGCCTCGAAGCCGGCCTCCGAGACGGCAAAGCCGGCCGACAACGCCGCGAAGCCTGCTGACAACGCCCAGAAGCCGGCCGAGGCCGGGCAACAGCCGGCGCTCGTTCTGTCGCAGGTGTTCGTCAAGCTCGGCCGCCGCAACAACGGCATGGTCGAGATCGTCGAGGGCCTGAAGGCCGGCGACCAGGTCGTCACCGCAGGCCAGAACAGACTCTTCAACGGCATGTCCGTTGCCGTCGACAACACCGTTGACCCCAGCAAATCGGCGAACAAGCAGGTTCAGCAATGAGCTTTTCCGATATCTTCATTCGCCGGCCCGTGCTGTCGACGGTGCTGGCCTGCATGATCCTGCTCCTGGGCTTCCAGGCCATCTTCAACCTGTCGATCCGCCAATATCCGAAGGTTGACGAGACGGCGATCACCATCACCACGGCCTACCCCGGCGCCAGCGCCGACCTGATCCAGGGTTTCATCTCCGCGCCGATCGCGCGCGCCGTCGCCTCGACGGAAAACATCGATTACGTGACCTCGTCGAGCCGCCCGTCCTCCAGCACCGTGACCGTGCAGATGAAGCTCGGCTCCAATCCCGACGTCGCGCTTACCGAGGTGCTGTCCAAGGTCCAGGGCGTGCGCGGCACTCTGCCGGATGCCTCCAAGGACCCGGTGATCATCAAGGGCACGGGTCAGCAGTTCGCGATGATGTACATCTCGATGCAGAATCCGAACATGACGAAGGAGCAGCTGACCGAATATATCGAGCGCGTCGTGCGGCCGCGCATTTCGACGGTCGAGGGCGTTGCCGATGTGCAGATCTTCGGCGCCGAGGAATATTCGATGCGCGTCTGGATCGATCCGGTCAGGCTTGCCGCCCGCGGTGCCACCGCCGCCGACGTGCTGACCGCGATCAACAACTCCAACTTTCTGTCGGCGCCCGGCAATACCCAGAACGAATATGTGGTCTCGTCGATCACGGTTCACTCGACGTTGCAGACGCCGGAGGCCTTCTCGCAGCTGCCGATCCGCTCGACGGACGGCCAGGTGGTGCGCCTGCGCGACGTGGCGCGTGTCGAGCTCGGCGCCGCCAGCACCGACACCAGGGTGAGCTTCAACGGCAAGCCCGGCACCTTCCTCGCTATCTTCCCGACGCCGGCGGCCAACCCGCTGACGACCGCGGCGGCGGTCACCAAGCTCGTGCCGGTGATTCAGGAGACGCTGCCGAAAGGCATGACGATCGAGGTCGTCTACGATTCCACCGAACAGATCAGCGCCTCGATCGAAGAGGTGTTCAAGACCATCGTCGAGGCGGTTGCCATCGTCATCGTTGTCATCCTGTTGTTCCTCGGCTCGTTCCGCTCGGTGATGATGCCGATCGTGACCATCCCGCTGTCGCTGATCGGCGTCTGCTTCCTGCTGTTTGCGGTCGGCTACTCGATCAACCTCTTGTCATTGCTCGCCATGGTGCTGGCGATCGGCCTCGTCGTCGACGACGCCATCGTGGTGGTGGAGAACATCCACCGCCACATGGAAGAAGAAGGCCTGTCGCCGATGCAGGCGGCCTTCAACGGCATGCGTGAAATCTTCTCGGCAATCGTCGCCATGACCATCACGCTGGCCGCCGTGTTTGCGCCGCTGGCCTTCACCGGCGGCCTGACCGGTGCACTGTTCCGCGAATTCGCGGTGACCTTGGCCGGCTCCGTGGTGCTGTCCGGCCTGATCGCCGTCACCATCACGCCGATGATGTCGGCTCGCCTCTTGAAGCCCGGCGCGCACAGCCGCTTCCAGCGTATCGTCGACGGGACCTTCAGCCGTGTCGAGCGTGTCTACGAGCGGGCGGTCACCGCCTCGCTCAGAAACCGGCCGGTGACGCTGATCATCGTCGTCGCGCTGGTCTCGCTTACCGGCTTCATGTTCACCAAGACCTCCACCGAACTGGCGCCGGAAGAAGACCAGGGCTTCCTGCTCTCGATCGTGACCGCGCCGCGCTATGCGACGTCGGACTATACCGAGACCTATGTCAATCAGATGCTCGGGTTGGTGAAGGATATCCCGGAAACCAGGGCGCAGTTCTCGGCCGTCGCCTTCGGCGGCGCGACCAACGGCGCCTTCGTCGGCTTCGCCTTCAAGGACTGGGCCGAGCGCAAGCGCAGTTCCAAGGAGCTTCAGGCCGACATCCAGGGCCGCCTGGCCAAGGTGGCAGGCGTCGAAGCCTTCGTCTTCGCGCCGCCGACACTGCCCGGCTCCGGCGGCGGCCTGCCCATTTCCATGGTGGTTCGCTCGACCGGCGATCCGTCCGAGGTCTTCGATCAGGCGGAGAAGATCAAGAATAAGGCGCAGGCTTCCGGTCGCTTTATCGTTGTGCAGAACTCGATGTCGTACGACGCGCCGCAGGTGACCGTCACCATCGACCGCGAGCGCGCGGCGGCGCTGAACCTGCCGATCGCCGACATCGGCCGCACGCTGACGCTGCTGGTCGGCGGCGCCGAGGTGGCGCAATTCGACCGCGACTCCAACAGCTATGACATCATCCCGCAGGTGCCGCAGGAATTCCGCGACAATCCGGCAAAGCTCGGCGAGTATTTCGTGCGTAGCGTCGACGACAAGATGGTGCCGCTGTCGGCGGTGGTGAATATCTCGACCAATGCCTCGCCGGCGGCGATCGAGCAGTTCAACCAGCTGAACTCGGCCACCATCTCTGCCCTGCCCTTGCCCGGCGTGACCACGGGCGACGGGCTGAAAGTGCTGGAGGACCTCGCCAGGGAAACGCTGCCCGACACCTTCTTCGTCGATTATTCCGGCCAGTCGCGGCAGGAAAAGGAGCAGGGCAACACCATCCTGATCGCCTTCGCCGCTGCCGTGATCGTCATCTATCTGGTGCTGGCCGCGCAGTTCGAGAGCTTCCGGGACCCGCTGATCATCATGATGGCGGTGCCGCTCTCGATCTTCGGCGCCATCGTACCGCTCAACATCGGTCTGGGCACGCTCAATATCTACACGCAGGTCGGACTGATCACGCTGATCGGCCTCATCACCAAGCACGGCATTTTGCTGGTTGAATTCGCCAATCAGCAGCGCGAGATCCATGGCATGCGGCGGCGCGATGCCATCATCGCCTCGGCCAAGGTGCGCCTGCGGCCGATCCTGATGACGACGGCGGCGATGGCGCTCGGCGTCGTGCCGCTGATCATCTCCAGCGGCGCCGGCGCCGCGGCCCGCTACTCGATGGGCCTCGTCATCTTCACCGGCATCCTGGTCGGCACCATGTTCACGCTTTTCGTCGTGCCCATGTTCTACACCTTCATCGCCAGCAAGGATCTGCCGCATCTCGCCGAGAAGCCGGATCCGAAGCTGATGCCGGCGCTGCCGACTTAGCAATTCCGATTTTCCGTCCGGGATTGCGTAAACAACAAGGAGCGGCGAACAAGCCCGTTCCAAATGAAAAGAGGCCGGAAATCCCCGGCCTCTTTTTTTGGTGGTTGCCTCACGGCTTCGGTCTATCTAACCGAAGGCGGCAACCAGCCTGCTACTTGACCCAGCCCGTTACTTAACCCAGCCCGTTACTTAACAATGACGATGCTGGTATTGGCCGGGCCGAAGGCCTCGACAAGCTGGTAGAAGTCGGCCGCGGCATCGGGATGCAGGCGCACGCAACCATGCGAGGCCGGCCGGCCGAGGCGATTGATGGCGTAGGTCGCGTGCACGGCGTAGCCGCCGCTGAAGAACACCGAATGCGGCATCGGCGCATTGTCGTACTTCTTCGAATACCACATCGCATGCATGCGGGTCGGCTTGAACGATCCCGTCGGCGTGACATGCGCCCTGTCGCCGGTCGAGACCTTCCAGGCGAAGGTCGGGCGGCCGTCGACCGTGACTTCCATGATCTGCTGCGACAGCGAAACCCGGGCGACGATCTGGTTGGCGTGAGCAGCATTGCTGCCGAAGAGCAGTGCCGCGCCGGTGAGCGCGGCGGCGGCGACGTTGATGAACCTGGCGGAAATGGCGGTATGCATGACGATCCCTCTCTTTATGCCGGTCCGGCCGGCTTCAATTTCGATGGGCCGTCTTATCGTGGGCGCCTGTTTCAAGGCTATTTCACTTGATACTCGTTTCTGTTTCGAATCTGTTTCCCGAAGTTAACAGCGTCGCCTGACGAAATCTGCTCATGGATCCGGTATGTTAACGATAACTTGGGGAAAACCGACAAACGAAAGCGCATATGGCCTTGATACGAAAGTCATTTCGCTGATCTCGAAACCAACTTGCAACAAAGCGCGGCTCGCGCGGCATGATGCGGATACAGGCCGGCGGCAATGTCGACGCAACGGGAACAGACATCAGCAAACGAAAATGGGCAGGAAATCGAAACGCACCTGGCTTCTCAGGATCAGCGTCGCGGCGGTCATCCTCGGTGGCGCCGGCACTGTCGCCGGCAACCCCGTGACGACGCTTGGCGCCATGAATTCCGGCGAGGTTTCGACGCTGCACACTGCACTGTTCATCGCCACGGTCTGGATCGTCTCCAGCGTGCGCGTCCACCGGCTGAGGGCCCTCTGGCGGGTCGGCCTTCGGCTGATGGGGATGCGCGGCCCCTCCGGCTACTTGCTGCCGAGAGGACCGAAGGCCCGCGCCGCAGCGGGGGGCTCCGTCAGCGGCGCGGGCGCTTCGGGAGTTTCCTGAAGCACCGAATTGGGGATTGAGAACATGAAGACGAAATTTGCCGCCTCGGTGTTGTCCGCACTGCTTTACGCCCAAGGCCTGCTTGGCTTTGCCGCGCTTGCAACGGTGCTGCTCAAGGAGCGCGCCCATGCCGAGATCACCGCCGATGCCGACATGCCATCAGGCCCCTCCGTCCTCGTGGTGCGTTGAGCAACGGCATTCGGATCCAAAAGTGCAGATCGGCTTGGGGGGATCCGATGCCAGATCAGAAAAATGCCTTGGCCTCCCTAGCCTCAGTCGGTGCGCGGCGTCGGAGGATCGAAGCGGTAGCCGGCGCCCCTGATGGTGGTGATGGTCTCCGTATCGAGCTTGCGGCGCAGCCGCACGATGCGCGAATCGATCGAGCGGTCGAAAGCGTCGGCATTCTCGGCAGGCGCGGCGGCAATGATGTCGTCGCGCGTCAGCACCTTTCGCGGGCTCGCCAGGAACAGCCTGAGCAGCGCCACCTGCCCCGGCGACAGCTGATCCTCGGCGCCGGAGCGGTGCATGACCATGGCCGACCTCAAGTCGACGGTCGCGTTCTCCAGCACGATCAGTTCCTGGGTGTTGCGGCCGCGCCGCATCAGCAGGCCGCCGATACGCGCCGCAAGCTCGCGCACGTTGAGTGGGCTTTCGATCACGTCGGCGGCGCCGAGCTCCAGCGCCAGCACCTTGTCGACGAGATCGGCGGGCCGGCAGATCAGGATGAAGTCGCAGCCACCCTCGCCGCCGTAGCGCTTGAGCAGTTCGCGCCCCTCCGCCTGGGTCACGTCGTCACCGACGACCACGACGTCGATGCCCCCCGCCGAAAGCAGCGACTCCGCCTCCCAGGGCTGGCGCGCCTGACGCACGTCGTGCCCGCGCCGCTCGAGATGGTCGGCAAGGTCGCCGGCCACCACTTCGGCAACGGACACAAGCGCGACGACGGATCGTGCTGCCATTTTTCTCCACCCCGCCACAGACAACTCGAGATGAGCGCTGGACATCATGTTTATACCCAATCTACTTTCCGCTGAAAGCGGGAGCGAGACCATTGTGAAGGCGCGCATCATCGTCGTCGAGGACGAGCCTGATCTGAGGGAAGCGGTTGCCGAGTATCTCGGCGCCAGCGGCTATGACGTCGCCACGGCCGAGAATGCCGCGGCGGCGCGCAGCCTGCTCGAGGCGCAGCCCTTCCACCTCGCCATCCTCGACATCGCCATGCCCGGCGAGGATGGCCTCTCGCTCGGCCGCTGGCTGCGCTCCAAGACGCAGATCGGCATCATCTATGCCACCGCAGCCGGCACCGCGCTGGACCGCATCGTCGGCCTGGAGCTCGGCGCCGACGACTACATCGTCAAGCCCTATGAACTGCGCGAAGTGCTGGCTAGGGTCCGCAGCGTGCTGCGCCGCGTGCCGCAGCCGGTCGCCCCGCAGGCCGCGAAGGCCGAGGCCGGCACGCGCCGCTTCATGAATTTCGGCGGCTTCCAGGCCGATTTCGACGGCAGGCTGGTGACCGGCGCCAACGGCGCAGTCATCGAGATGGCCAAGAGCGAGTTCGACGTTCTGGAAGTTTTCCTCACCCGCGCCAACCGGCTTTTGACGCGGGCGGCGATCTCGGAGGCGATCGGCTTCGTGGAAGACCCGGAATCGTCGCGCGCCGTCGACATCCGCATCATGCGTCTCAGGAAGAAGATCGAAGCCGATCCGGCCAATCCGAAATTCCTGCGCACGGTGCGCGGCGAAGGCTATATCTTCTCGCTGCCGACAAGCGACGGCCACTGACTCCGTCGCCGCACATCCTTCCGTAGATGCGATGGACGCTGTAGCATTCCGATCCAGCGCACGTTCCCTGGAAACCGTGATCGATTTTTCGGGGCTTGTGTGTTGGATTTCATGGTTTGCCGATATCGCCGGGGGATGACGTTCGACGATGACAACTGAGACCGCACGGATGAACATGCACGGCTCCCGTCAGGGCGCCGCGATGGCGGCCGTCCATGTCGTTCGCCGCCTGCGCGAGGCGGGCGACTGGCAGCGCGAGATGGACGGCATACTGGAGACGCTGTGCCGCTCGATGGATTGCCAACGCGGCATTCTTTTTCGTCTGCGCGAGCTTCCGGGCCAGGGCTTCGCGCAATCCGTTTCGGCCTACTGGATCGACCCCGCCTTCGGCGGCGAGCTCGCATCGCCCACGGTGATCATGCAGTCGATCATCAACTCCGATCCACTGCTGGAGCGGCTGCAGGAAGACGAGCGCCAGGGCAAGGTCTTTGCCGGCCACACGCGCAACCTCGAGGGTTTCCTGCGGGCCGATTTCGAGAAGCAGAGCATAAAATCCTTCATTTCCGTATCTGTCTTCGCCCACGGCCATCTTTGGGGCACGCTCGCCGTCAACGACTGCGTCGCCGAACGCGAATGGACCGACGAGGAAGAGGCGACGCTGCACATCATCGCGCTCGCCATCGGTGATGCCATTGAGCACTCGCCTTCCGAGGCTCACGCCAGCGAGGTTATCCGCCGCACCATGCTGCAAGCCTCGCTCGACGCCATCATCGTCATCGACGAGTCCGGCTCGATCATCGAGTTCAATCCCGCCGCCGAGAAGATGTTCGGTTTCCAACGCAGCGACATCCTCGGCAAGGACCTGCTCGACACCATCGTGCCAATCTACTACCGCAAGGGCTATGCCTCGGGCGCCGACTACATGGCCGGCCGCGGCGCGCCGATGGTCAACCAGCGGCTGGAGACCGTCACCCAGAACGCGGCCGGCGAGATCTTTCCGATCGAGCTGACCGCGACGGAGATGCGAGTCGCCGACCGCCGGCTGATCTTCGGCTCGATCCGCGACCTGCGCGAAAAGCTGCACGCCGAGGAAGAGATCAACCGCCAGCGCGAGAAGCTGCACCAGAACGAGAAGATGGCGGCGATGGGCTCGCTGCTCGCCGGCGTCTCGCACGAGCTCAACAATCCGCTCGCGGTGGTGGTCGCGCAATCGACGCTGCTGCATGAATTCGCGGCCGACCCGCAGACCAAGGTGCGCGCCGAGAAGGTGCGCGCGGCCGCTGAACGCTGCGGACGCATCGTCAAGAGCTTCCTGTCGATGGTGCGCCTGCATCCGACCGAGCAGGCCGAAACCGACCTCAACCAGGTGGTGCGCGCGGCGCTCGAAGTCACCGCTTACGGCGCGCGCTCCAGCGGCATCATCATCGACACCGACTTCGCCAATGGCCCGCTGCTCGCCATGGCGGACGCCGACCATGTCACGCAGGTCGCGGCCAACTTCCTCATCAACAGCCAGCACGCGCTGGCTGGAATTACCGGCGAGCGGCGCATCAAGGTACGGACCTTTCGCAGCGAGCGCGGCAATCCCGGCTTTTCGGTCGAGGACAACGGACCCGGCATTCCCGAAGCGATCCGCTCGCGCATCTTCGAATCCTATTTCACAACCAAGCCGGTCGGCGTCGGCACCGGCATCGGCCTGTCGATCTCGAAATCGATCGTCGAGCGCCACAATGGCAACATCTGGTTCGAAGAGGTTGAGCCGCATGGCGCGCGCTTCGTCGTCCAGCTGCCGGCGATCACCGGCGATACCGCGAAAGCCGGCGAAGGCCCGGCGCGCTCCAGCGGGCTGCGTCATGCGCTGATCGTCGACGACGAGCCCGACGTCGCCGCTTCGCTCTCCGACATACTGGAGCTCATGGGGGTGAAGTCACGGATCGTCGCAAGCTGGACGTCCGCCGGCGAGGTGCTGAACGGGCACATGTCGCCGGACATCGTCTTTTCCGACCTGCGCATGCCGGGCACCAGCGGCATATCGATCTATCGCGAGTTGCTTGCCGAACAGCCGGGACTGGCGCCGCGTTTCGTGCTGGTCACCGGCGACCTTATCGGCGCCAAGGCGGAGATCGAGGCGCTGCCGCCGCAGCAGCGGCCGCAGATCCTGGAGAAGCCTTTCTCGACGCTCGACGTCCGCGGTGTCCTCTCCGCCATCGCCGATCAGGCGGCGGCCGTGGAAGGCTGAATCCAGCGCCCCCGGAGCCGCCGTTCGCAGGCCGGCCTCACCTGAATATCGACAGACCCGAAAAAAAGAGGCTCCCGACCGACGATGCGGCGGGAGCCTGACTGGAGCGCGGAGGGTGCGCTCAGGGGAGCCTTAAAAAACGTTCGGGATGTTGGTGAGCGGCGCGGCGTTGGCGATCATGCGCACCGCGCGGGCCCTGTGCTGACCGGATTGCTCGGCGATGGCGCGCAGGCACTCGGGGCTTTCGGCGCCCCAGTTCTGGCCTTTGCAGGCGAACTCGATCTGCGGCTGCGGCAGGCGCGCGGTCTTGAGCGTGGTCGGCGCGCCCTCCACGACATTGGCCGGAGGATTGACCAAAGCGAAAGCGGGACCCGCGGCCGGCGCAAGCACCATGCTGGTAAAGGCCGTGGCGCCCAGCAACACGAACATCGCCATCGGATGGTCGCTGGCGCGCTGGCGCAGCGCCAGCTTCGGCCGGCGGTCATTGCGCTCGGGGCCGTGGGCGCGGCGGCTGGTGTCGGCGATTTGGACTTTCGTAAACATCGGCTGTTCCCTTCGTTATCTTTCTTTTTCCTTTGAAACGAACTTAAGCGCTGCAAGTAACAGTCGAATGATAGGATGCGATTGCCCGTGTAACAGGATTTGAAACAGGGAATCTGGGTCGCCACCCATCGTCTGCTTGTCGCCAGCGAGCGTTCACCGCGTCTGGTTTGCGGGAACACATGCTCCTGTCGGACGCGGCGGACTGTAAGCGACCTCACACAGCGCTCTGGTCGGCGAGATTTTGGCTGCGTCAAAGCCGACAAACCTGAGGCCCTCGCCCGGAATGACGGCCGCGATCGGCGCCCGCCTCGCCTACGACCGCGACGCCGTGCTGGCTACGGTCCATAGAAGCTCGGTTGCGAGCCTCTGGGCAGCGTTGCGGCCCGCAACGATCGCGCCTTCGACATAGCCCGGAAAGGACGGCGACAGTTCCGAAGCTGCAAAATGGACAGGCGGCGCGCCGGCAAGGATCGTACGCTCGGCGTCCCTCGCCGTCACATCAACTATAAGATCGCTATAGGCGCCGCCGCTCCAGCGGTCATGCGTCCAGTCGCGCTGGTTGAAATCGAGCACGTCGGCCGCGTCCGGGCCGAGCGCATCGACAAGCCTTGCTGTCACCTCTGTGCGCAGCGCCGCCTCGTCGAGCTTGCGCCAGCGCAATGCCAGCGGCCCGCCGACGAAGACGGTCAGTGCGGCGTGCTCCACATCCTTGCTGGCGTCGCAAGCAAACAGTCCAGACAGGTCGCGCCACATCACCATACCGCTCAGATCCCGCTCGCGCCAGAACGGCCTGGCATAGCGCACCAGGATCTTGACCACTGCGCCGCTTTCCCAGACACCCAGGGCCTTCGTCAGCGCTACCGGCAAAGCGGGCGTGAACTCCAGCTTCGCGGCCGTCGCCGGTGGCAGCATGACAAGGACCTGGCGCGCTTCGACAATGCCTCCGGCCGTGGCGACGCGAACGCCGTCGCGCCCGTGGGCGATGTGCGTGACCGGCTCGTTGAGCCGCAGCCGGTCGCCGAGGTCACCCGCCAGATCGTCGGCAAGCGACTGCATGGTCTCGCGCAGCGAGTACTGCAGCTCCGGCACCTCATTGGTGATGCGGCGGTCATTGTCGATCAGATGCCAGAGTGGCACCTTATCCAGCGCCAGGCACCACAGTCCTTCTATCATCGACCGGAAACCAGCCTTGGCATCGGTCGAGTCCTTCTGGCGCTCCAGCCAGTCAGCCACGGTCAGCCGGGCGATCGCGGGATCGTCCGGCTCGATCCCGTTCATGCGCTCGCGGATCGCCATCGCGGCATGATAGGTCCGCACCGCCTGCTCAACCGGCATCGGCGGATGGGTGATGAAATCGCCATCGACATTGGTTTTCACGAATGTCTTGCTGCGTGCCTTCGCCAGCGCCATCAGCTCCGGCATGTCCTCGCACAGGAACTGGGCGCCGCTGTCAATCCGTTCGCCAAGCCCGTTTCGTGTGGCCTCTACGCGGCCACCGGCACGATCGCGTGCTTCCAGGATCACGAAATCGATCCCAGCGCGCTTGAGTTCCAATGCGGCGGATAGGCCGGTGAAGCCTGCTCCGACGATCGCAACGTCGATTCTTTCGGTCTTGCTGCTCAATAGCCCGCCTTGATCTGCCGCCAATTCGACCGGCCTCCAACCCGCGCAGATGAGTGGGGCGCCGTCGCCCCTGTCAAGCACCTTCGTCGCTTGCGGATGTTTGCCGAGACGTCGCAGTTGTCTGCACCCGGCTCGACCACGAAGACCCCTTGCCGATCATCCGCGACCGCGGCGTCGGCAAGGAATGGCTGCAGCGCATCGGCTACGGCCAGTAAGCATAGCCTACCCTATCGTTCTTTCCAGAACGCTCAACCAATTCCGGTAAGCGATCTTCGCGATCAGCGCCCGTCCGAAGCCGCGCGCAGCGAGCGCGTCGATGAGCTTCGGCAGGCCGGCGACGTCGCCGATGACGGCCGGGATCATGGCGCCATCGAAGTCCGAGCCGAGGCCGATACCATCCTCGCCCAGCGCCTGTAAGAGCGAGTCGATGTGGCGCACCATGATGTCGAGATCGGTGTCGGCATTCATGCGGCCGTCCTCGCGCAGGAAGCCGGTGGCGAAGTTCAAACCCACCATGCCGCCCGTTTCGCGAATCGCCCCGAGCTGCCAGTCGGTGAGATTGCGCGAATGGCCGCAGATCGCATGCACGTTGGAATGCGTCGCGACCAGCGGCGCGTCGCTGAGCGCGGCGACGTCGCGAAAACCCTTCTCGTTGAGATGCGAGAGGTCGATCATGATCCTGAGCTGATTGCAGGCCTTGACCAGCGCCTTGCCGGCATCGGTGAGGCCAGGCCCGGTGTCCGGCGAGGACGGAAAGCGGAACGGCACGCCATTGCCGAAGGCATTCGGCCGGCTCCAGACGATGCCCAGCGAACGCAGGCCGGCGGCGTGCAGGACGTCGAGCATGGCAAGCTCGGGATCGATAGCCTCGACGCCTTCGATATGGAAGACCGCCGCGATCGAGCCCTTCGCCATCGCCTCGCGCACGTCGCCGGCGTTGCGGCAGACGGTCAGCGCTCCGGCGCGCTCCAGCCTGAACAGGATCGAGGCCATGCCGATGGTCGACGTGATCGCCTCGGCGCGCGGGAGCTCCGGCGGCAGGGGTTCGTTGTCGCTCGGCGCCGGCGGCACGGCGCTGCGCTTGGTCTTTTCGATCGGCGGCGGGAAGATCGCGAACATCCCGCCGGCAAAGCCGCCTTTCCTGGCGCGCGGCAGGTCGATATGACCGCCCGGCGTGCCCTCGATGAACAGCTTTTCGACATCCGCCTCCTTCGACTGGTAGAGTCGAAGAAGCGTGTCGTTATGGCCGTCGAAAACGGGGATCAGGTCGGTATCGGTCATCGGGGAAGCCATTCAAATCAGTGACGGGCGGGACGAAGGTTTCGTCCGAGCGAACCGTCAACTTAGGCAAGATGGCCGAGCTGCGCAAATGCCAAGCCGGCATTTGCGCTTGTGGCCTGGGCGGCGGTTTCCACCTTCCCCCGCAAGGGGGGAAGGGAAAAATGCTTACCGCTTCAGCACATCGGCCCATTCCGGATGACGGCGGAACTGAGCGTTGGCGAAGGGGCAGAGCGGGATGATCTTCTTGCCGGCGGCGCGAGCGTCCTCGACGGCGCGGGTGACAAGGCGCAGCCCGGCGCCCTGGCCGCGGAACACATCAGGCACCTCGGTGTGATCGATGATGAGCTGATGCTCGCCGATTTTGGTGAAGGTCATCTCTGCCTCGGCGCCGCCGGGTCCGCGCAGCACGTAGCGACCCTTGGTGCCGTGGTCTTCCAGTTCGATCTCGGGCAGTTGGTCAGCCATCGTTCTTGCCTCCTTCGGCGGCGGGCGTGGAGGCGAAGAGCCGCCGCGCCGCTTCGATTTCATTCGGCCGCACCTCGTGCCCGCCATCGTGCCATTCCACTGTGACATCGGCACCGTCGGCGCGCAAATAGGCTTCGAGCCGCGCCGTCAGGTTCGGCGGGCAGATCGGATCGCGCCTGCCGGCCGTGATCAGGATGCGGCGGCCGGCAAGACTGCCCTTCACTTCCGGCTCGAACGGGATCAGCGGATGCATGAGCGCGGTGGCATCGAACAGGCTTGGCTCCGCGAACACCACCGAGGCCAGGATGTTGGCGCCGTTGGAATAGCCGAGCCCGAACACCGCCGAAGGCTTGGCCGCCTCGACCTGCGCCTTGACGAAGCCCGCTATCTTGGCCGTCGCCCGCGCGAGGTCGTCCATGTCGTAGACGCCCTCGCCCGTGCGGCGGAAGAAGCGGGCAGCGCCCTGCTCCGACACGTCGCCGCGCGGAGACACGATGGTCGCTGAAGGCAGCAACTCGCGACCGAACGACAGAAGCTGGTTCTCATCCGCTCCGGTTCCGTGGAAGACGAAAAGCAGCGGGCTGCCCGGCGAACCGGGCAGCACCTTGTGAATGTAAGCGTCCTTGCTCATGGCCTTAGTCTTCCAGTTTCTGCAGGTGCTGTTCGAGATAGGGCCTGAGATGCTGGTGCTGCGCTGGTAGCTTCAGCGCCTCGCCGAGATGCGCGGTGTCCTCGTCGCGGTCGAAGCCCGGCTCGTTGGTGGAGACCTCGAACAGCACGCCGCCTGGCGTGCGGAAATAGATCGCCCAGAAGTAATCCCGATCGATGACCGGCGTCACGCCGTAGCCCGTGTCGACCAGCGCCTTGCGCACCTCGAGCTGTTTGGCGCGATCCTCGACCGCGAAGGCGACATGGTGTACCGAGCCGGCGCCGAGATTGGCAAAGCCCGCGCCGGGCAGCGATTCGATATCGACGATGTCGGCGCCGTTGCCGTTCTTGATTGCCAGCCGGCGGATGTTGCCTGACTTGTCGACTTCCTCATAGCCCATGAACTTCAGCAGCTCCTCGGTGGCGCCGCCGTCCTTCAGCCTCAGCGCGACCGAGTGGAAGCCGCGGATTGCTTCGTCGCCGGGAACCCCGCCCTTCACCCAGGGGGCTCTGCTGTCGGCCTTGTCCTCGACGAGTGCAAAGCTGTCGCCGTCGGGACCGGTGAAGGTGAGGCGCTTCTCGCCGAAGCTTTCGGTACGGGCAACATTGCCCACGCCCTCATCGGCGAAGCGCTTTTCCCAATAGGCAAGCGTGCCTTCCGGCACCGAAAAGACCGTGGTGCCGACCTCGCCGACCCCATGCCGGCCCTTGCCGATATCCGGGAACGGGAAATAGGTCATCACCGAGCCCGGCGTGCCGAGCTCGTCGGCATAGTAAAGGTGATAGACGTCCGGCGCGTCGAAATTGACGGTTTTCTTGACCCGGCGCAGGCCGAGCTTCTTGGTGAAGAATTCATTGTTCCGGCGCGCATCGCTCGCCATCGAGGTGACGTGATGCAGGCCCTTGATCTGATTGAGCATGATGCTGCTCCTTCCCTATCCTTGCTGCGGCCCTCGCCGCTGTCCACGCCAATATGAGGATAGCCCCGCCAGCGGCAAAGCAGGCAAACACAGAATGGACTGTCTCATAAAAGTGAACGGACAGATGGTTTATGTTCACCGGTTGATGAAACTCCCCTCCTTGCACCGCTCGGGAATTTCGGCTCCATGAGCGGCGCGCCGTTTTGAGGAGAAGATCTTGGACAACCGAGTGAGCCGCCCGAATGTTCTGCTCATCACTTGCGACCAGTGGCGTGGCGATTGCCTTTCGACCGCAGGCCACCCGGTAGTCAGGACGCCGAACGCCGGCGCGCTTGCCGCCGAGGGCGTGCTCTTCCGGCGCCACTATGGCGGAGCGGCGCCCTGCTCGCCGGCGCGCGCCTGTCTCTATACCGGCCTCTACCAGATGAACAACCGCGTCTGCCGAAACGGCTCGCCGCTCGACTCCCGCCACGGCAATATCGCGCTTTCGGCGCGGGCAGTGGGTTATGACCCGACGCTGTTCGGCTATACCGATGTGGCGCCTGATCCACGCCAGCTCTCAGCCGGCGATCCGCGGCTGAGGAGTTATGAAGGCGTGCTGCCCGGCTTCAGCGTGCGGCAGTCCCTGCCCGAGCATCAGAAGCAATGGCTGTCCTGGTTGAGAATGCAAGGCATCGACGCCAGCGCCGGCAGCCCCGGCATCCATCGTCCGGCGGGCGAGCAGGGCAAGACCGGAGGCGATGTGAGCAACGCGCCGCCCATCTATTCGAAAGACCAGACGCCGACCGCCTTCCTGGCCGGCGAATTCATCCGTTGGCTTGGCGAGCAGGAGCAGGGTGCGCCTTGGTTCGCGCACATCTCCTTCATCAGCCCGCATCCGCCATTCATCGTGCCGGAGCCCTACAACACCATGTACGATCCGGCCGATGGCCCCGTTTTCCGGCGCGCGGCGAACTGGCAGGCCGAGGGCGAAAGCCATCCCTATCTCGCCTACGATCTTGGCCGGCAGAAGCGGACAAAGTTCGTTCCCGGCATCGAGGGCAAAGTGCCGGACTGGAGCGAGGAGAATTTCCGCCGCATCCGCGCGATCTACTACGGCATGATCTCCGAGCTCGACGCGCAGCTCGGCCGCATCTGGGAAGCGCTGAAGGCGGCCGGCAGTTGGGACGACACCGTGATCGTGCTCACCTCCGACCACGCCGAGATGATGGGCGACCATTTCATGCTCGGCAAAGGCGGCTTCTTCGACGCCAGCTACCACATTCCGTTGATCATCCGCGATCCGAGCCGTAGAGCGGCAGCCGGCGCATCCATCGACCGATTCACCGAAGCCGTCGACATCTTTCCGACCTTGCTAGACCTGATCGGCGCGGCACCCGAGCCGCATCTCGACGGCAGGTCGCTGGCGCCGTGGCTCGACGGCAAGGAGCCGGCCGATTGGCGCGAGGCCGCGCATTGGGAATTCGATTTCCGCTCGGTCGCCGACGGCGAAGCCGAGCATCATTTCGGCATCGGCTCACGCGACTGCAACCTGGCTGTCCTGCGCACCGACGACTTCAAATATGTCCATTTCGGCGGCGGCCTGCCGCCGCTGTTGTTCGACCTCGCAAAGGATCCCGGCGAACTGAGCAACGTCGCGAACGACCCCGCCTATCTGCCGGCGCGACTGGAGTTCGCCGAGAAGATGCTCGCCTGGCGCGCCAGGCATCTCGACCAGTCGCTGGCGCTGGCGGAGCTGACGGAAGATGGCGTGGTCGGCCATGTGAGCAAGGCAGTAGGCAGTAGGGAATAGGTACTTGCCTACTCTACTGCCTACTGCCTACTGCCCTACTTGAGAATCATCCGCTGCTGGTCGCGCTTCGTGGCATAGGTGCTCTTGTCATAGGCCGTCTGCGCCTGCAGCTGCTCCTTGGTGAAGTTGGTGTAGAGATATTTCTTGCCGCTCTTGTCGGTCATGAATTTGAGCTTGTCCATGCCGACCGCCACTTCCTTGGCGCCGATGCCGAGGAAGCCGCCGACGTCGACGATCACCGCATCCGGCTTGTTGTCTGGCGTCAGCACAACGTCGCCAATGGTGCCTATCGTGGCGTCGTTGGCGCCATAAACAGTCGCGCCCTTCAGGTCGTCGCCCCGGATATTGCCCATCGGCATTTCGGTCAGCGTCGACTTGTCGATTGAGGCCGTCTTGGTCGTATCGGTTGCCGCCGTGCCGGAATCGGCCGGCTTGTTTTCAGCGGCGGTCGGGGCGGGCGCTGCAGGCTTGTTCTCGGCGGTCGTCTGCGCCGGCTGAGCTGGCTTGGCCTCCTTGCCGGCCGTGGTGTCGGAGGACGCCACGGTAGGTGTGGTCGTTGCCGGAGCATTGTTAGAAGCCGCGGTAGCCGGCGCCGGTGCCGGATCATAGGCCTTGCGGTTGAAGTCCGGCTGAGCTTGCAGTTCTTCCTTGGTCGTCTCGGCAACGAGCCAGCGATCACCGTTCTTCTCCGCCCATTTCGCCTTGGCGAAGTCGAAGGTGACATTCTTCTCGCCTATGCCCAGGAAGCCGCCAACGCCTATCACAAGGGACTCGGCCTTGCCGTCCTTGGCAAGAACGATGTCGTTGACGTCGCCGATCTTTTGGGCGTCATCGGCGGTACCGTTGTAGACCGACTCGCCCATGATGTTCGTGGCGAGATTGCCTTCAGCTTTCTTTACCGGCTGGGCCGGCTGTGCGGGCGCTTGCGCCGTTCCGTTGTCAGTGGTCGCAGGCTGCGTGGCATCCGTCGATTGCGCCGGGGCCGGTTCATAAGGCTTGCGGTCGAATGCCGGCTGAGCGTTCAGCTCGTCCTTGGTTGTTTTGGCAATCAACCAACGGTCGCCGTTCTTCTCGGCCCATTGCATCTTGGCGTAATCGAAGGCGACGTCCTTCTTACCGACGCCGAGAAAGCCGCCGACGCCGATGATTGCGGATTTGGCGTTGCCGCTAGCATCGAAGACGACATCGTCGACCTTGCCGATGTTTTCGGCATCGTCGCCGGTACCGTTATAGACGGACTCGCCGACGATGTTGGTCATGAGGGCGCCATCCGAACGGATCACGGGTGCCGGGTTCTCGGCAACAGGCGGCTGCGCCGGTGTTGGTGTTGTCTGAGCAAACGCGCCGCTTGCGAGCAACGTTGCAAGCGCGGTCGTTGCAAAAAGGGTGCGGATCATAATGGTTCCTCCTCGTGCCTGGTTGGTGCACGCTGCATCGCAGGCCTTTGGCTACGCCGGCCCGAGCGGCACTGTTCCACGATTTCACAACGTTGTGAGCGGGGGCTTGTTCCAAAACAGCGGCCGCTCTGCTCTGCGGGGATTTCCTGGCCTGCAAGGAACCTTCCGGCGGCCCTTTCCGTTCCAGCCTTCGGCTGAGTGCTATTTTCAGCCGAAGAACGGAAAAATCGGAGCGGGGCATGCGGTTTGCTGCGGTGCTGAACCAGGACGGCGGCACGCTGCGCACGATCGACATCTCAGCCTTTGCCGACCGTCTGCGCCAGACGCTGGAAGCGGCAGGCCATTCCGTTCAGGTCGACATCGTTGCCGGCCGCGAAATCGCCGCGGCATTGGAAACGGCCATAGCGAAGCGGAATATCGACGTCGTGATCGCTGGAGGCGGCGACGGCACGATTTCGACGGCGGCGTCCCTTCTGATGAACAAGAAGAAGGCCTTGGCCATATTGCCGGCTGGCACGATGAATCTCTTCGCGCGCGGCCTTGGCATCCCGCAGACGCTGGATGCGGCGCTGAAATCCTTCGCCGAAGGCGACGTGATGGCCGTCGACATGGCAAGCGCCAACGGCCAGCCTTTCGTGCACCAGTTTTCGATCGGCATGCATGCCAGGATGGTGCAGCTTCGGGCGAATATGGATTTCGGTTCGCGGCTGGGAAAGATGCAGGCTTCCGTTCGCGCGGCATGGGCAACGATCAAGAACCCGCGTACCCTCAAGGTGACCTTGAGCATCGGCCAGACCGAGATCGTCACCCGCACAACCGGCATCGGCATCAGCAACAATCTGTTCGGCGAAGGCCATCTGCCTTATGCGGACAATCCGGCGGGTGGCGTTCTGGGCATCTATGTCAGCGTCGCGCACAGACGTCACCACCTGGCGAAATTGCTCCTCGACATGCTGCGCGGCCGGTTGCGTGACAGCGAGCATGTCGAGATCCATCAGGCCGACAAGGCCGTTCTCAGAATCCATTCGCCGACGAAGAAGTTCAGCGCCGTAATGGATGGCGAGCTGGTTAGGCTGGAACGCGAGACGGTGATCGAGATTCATCCCCGCGCCTTGAACGTGCTGGTTCCGGCAAGCAATGCGCAGGCCAAGGCGGCGGCGTGATGGTGCGATCAGCCGCCTTGCGGGGGTTTCTGCCCGGCCGCCGGCGCCTCAGGCACGCTCTGGTCGCTCGTCGGGCTCTTGATCAGCTCGCCGTAGATCTCGACCGCGCCCCAGGCGATAAAGGCCAGCAACAGCCCGGCGACAAGGATTCTCAGCGCATGCCAGCCCCAGTGCCCCTGGCGCGCTTTGTCTTCAGGAACGATCTTGGTCATTATCGGCCTCCATGTTGCGTGGCGGCGGGCGCTTCGGCATGGTCGGGTAACGGGCCCTCTCCGCGAAGGTTCCGAAACCGAAGGCGAGGTTCGGCAATGATCGGGCCGCCGCTCGTCGCAGGGCGTGGCGCACGGGGGATTGGTGGGTAGCAAGGCAGCCAGCTTGCCGGCCGATGTCAGCCGCTTCGTCGAGGATGCGGGCCGGCTTGCCGTGCTCCGCGGCCTCGAGGCCATGGACACGGCCAACGATCCCGACTTCGACCGCATCGGCGGTCTCGCCGCAGCGGTACTCGAAACGCCGGTCGCGCTGGTGACGCTGGTCGACACCGATCGCCAGTGGTTCAAGTCGCGGCTGGGGTTCGACGAGAAGGAGACGCCGACCGGCATCTCCTTCTGCGCTCATGCGATTGCCGCCGGCGACGATCCCATGGTGGTCACCGACGCCACGCTCGATCCGCGCTTTGCCGGCAATCCGCTGGTCACCGGCAGAGAGCATGTCCGTTTCTACGCCGGCGCGCCGATGATCGTTGCCGGCGCCAGGGTCGGCACGCTTTGCGTGCTCGACCGGAAGCCGAGGGCGTTTCCGGCCGACGAGAAGATCGCGCAGTTGAAAACGTTGGCCGAGCTTGCCGCCAGCGTGTTCGTGCTCAAGGATGCCACGCGCAACGGCGCCATCGCCCAGGCGAAGCTGGCACGCGAGGAGACGCGCCGCGCGATCGCGCTCGACGCCGCCTCGCTGGCAAGCTGGGCCTGGGACATCCGCACCGACATGATCGACTGCGACGCGCTTTTGGCGGAGCTTTTCAACCTGCCGCCGTCAAACCGGCTTAAGGCAAAGGATATCCTGCGCGCCATCGATCCCCGCGACGTCTATCAGACCGAGACGCGCTTCCGCGACGCGCTGAGCGGCAGCGACGACTATTTTGGCGAATATCGGGTGAAGGACTTTCATCCCGCCCGCTGGATCGCGACGCGCGGGCGCGTCATCGAGCGCGACAGCGACGGCAGGCCGACGCTTATCTTCGGCGTCAACTACGACATCACCGAGCGCAAGCTCGGCGACGAGCGTCAGCGCCTGCTGCTTCGCGAGCTGAACCATCGCGTCAAGAACACGCTGGCGACGGTGCAGGCCTTGGCGACGCAGACCGTGCGCCATGCCCGCCAGCCGAGCGAGTTTCTCGAAGCCTTCAGCGCCAGGCTGCAAGCGCTTGGCGCCGCCCACAGCCTGCTGTCGGACCGCGAATGGCGCGGCATCGGGATCGCCGAACTGGCAAGGATCGAGGCAAAGGCCTTCGACGGCGGCGGCCGGTCCCGCATAAGGATTTCCGGCCCCGATCTCCTGCTCTCGCCGGATCAAGCCGTTGGGCTAGGCTTGATCCTGCATGAGCTCGCCAGCAACGCGCTGAGATATGGATCGCTCTCGGTTCCGTCCGGAAAAGTCGATCTGGAGTGGAAAACACAGGGTCGAAAGGACGCGAGACGGCTGGTGCTGACCTGGCGCGAGAGCGACGGCCCCGAGGTCGAGCCCCCTGATCGCCATGGCTTCGGCTCCATCCTGATCCGGCGCAGCCTGGCCAAGGTCATCGACAGCGAGGTGACCCACGAATATCGCCCCGGTGGCGTGTTTGCCGAGATAGCGATGCCGATCGAGCCGCTGCTGAAGTGACGAAGCCGGGCAATTCCACGGTTTTCCGTCCGGAATTGCGTAAAGACAAATAGCTGGAGCAGGTCAGCGTTCCTGCCTAACGCCGAACGGCTCTAAGAGACATTGCCGGAATCCGGATCGTCAGGCCCGCGCTTCACATTCTCGCGGTAGATGGCGTAGGCGGCGAGCGCGACCGCGGGCGCGAGAAGCGCGCCCAGGCCGCCCTTGCTCTTCGCAAGCGCCGGAAGCAGCGCGAGCGCCGCGGTGATGCCGACCGCCGTCATGTCGGCCTTTCGCCTTCGCGCGCGCCGCCGCGCCCGCCTGCCAGCGGTCAGCTTGTGGATCACAAGAATGATCGCCGCCAACACCAGGAACCCCACGCCAAAGCCCAGGGAAGTCGCCAGCGGCCCGTAGCGCGCGGCAAGCCAGATATAGGCGGCGCCGACGAGGAAGCCGACGCCGCACAGGACGAAAATACCGGCAAGCCCGTAGAGGATTGCCGTCATGCGCGCTCTTTGCAAAGCGGCCGTCGCCTCGCCGGAAGCGAGGGCCGAAATCAGCGAAGCCAGCGTCCCCATATGTGGGCTAGCGGCGCGAGAGCAGCGCGAACAGGAAGCCTATTCCCGCGGCGATCGCCAGCGATGTCACCGGCTTTTCGCGAACGCTGGCTATCAACTGCGCTTCCAGATCCTGGGCACTTCCGCGCACGCTTTCGAACGCTGCCTCGCCTTGCGCGCGCAACTGCTCGACCCCCTCGGTGGCCGCGCGCCGCGCCGCGCCGTAGCTGTCGTCCCTGGTCTTGGCCAATTGCCTGGTGAGTTCTTCGATATCGGCCTTCAACTGCCGGATGTCGGCTTCGAGGTCGGAGTTGGAGGGAGCACCTGTTGCGGATCTGCCTGCGGCGGTCGCCATTGCTTAACTCCTTAAGTTCGCTTCGATTTCAACGCCCGGTCGAGGCCGGGGTTCCGTTCCTCGCAGTCCAGATACTTCAGATCAGGGGCCTGCGCTGCATCTCGCCCATCAGGCTACCTTGCAGGCCGATGAAGATCGCCCGGCATGGAATAGTTGAGGATTTGCCGCCGCCCGTCGGACAGCAGCTTGTAGCGGAATGCCCGGCCTGAAAGCACGGTGTAGAGATGCGCGCTGTATCGACCAGCACCGTCGCGCCCTTGTCGACGGCAAGCTCTCCTTTCTTGAAGCTGCTGACGAACGACAACTCTTGGCTTTCGAACTCGCGAAAGGCCAGCAACGGCCGCAGCGGGCAATTCTCGCAAGGATATTGGTCTCGCAAGGATATTGGCGGCTGGGAACGGAAGGTGCGCTTTGGCCGGACATTTCGACCCCTCTTCGAAATCCCTGCCCCGATCGGGCGAATGGAAACGCTCCACGCGGACCGAGGTTCCGCCGATCACGGCAATGCATCACCCGGTCATGTCTTTTTTAAATGACAGAGACCCAAATACCGCGCATGACTGCGGGCCTTGTAGGAGTCGCCGACACGTGCCCCCATTGCTGAACGGATTGCGTATCCTGGTCGTAGAGGACGAATTCCTGATCGCGATGGATGTCGAACAGCTATGCCGGGACCATGGTGCCGCCCATGTCGCCATCGCCCGCGGATTGACCGAGATCGACGAGCAGGACCTGCCGTCCCGCTTCGACGCGGCCGTCGTCGACCTGATGCTGGACGGCGTTTCGACCCTTGATTTTGCCGGACGACTGCGCAGCACAGGCGTTCCGTTCGTCTTTGCCACCGGCTATTCGGACTCGGATGACCTCAGGGACTCTTTTCCCGAGATACGGCTGATCGGCAAACCCTTTTCGGGCGATGACCTTGTCGCGGCCCTGGCTGCCGCCTGCGGGCGCGCGGCCGCCGCCTGAACGGGTCATTCGCCACAAGGAACGATATTAGAGACGGGGTGATCTCAGGCCGCGTTCGAACCGGTCACCTGCGCCGAGATCGCATCGGGGCCGTATTCGTCCTCGCCGGAAATCTTGAGGATATCCTGCAGCCGGGCGCGCGCCCGGCTGACCCGGCTCTTGATGGTGCCGACCGCGCAGCCGCAGATCTCCGCCGCCTCTTCGTACGAGAAACCGGACGCGCCGATCAGGATGATGGCTTCGCGCTGATCCTCCGGCAACTGCTCCAGCGCGCCGCGAAAATCCTTGAGGTCGAGCTGGCCATGCTGGGCCGGGTGGACGGCAAGCCTGGCGGTCATGATGCCGTCGCTGTCCTGCACCTCGCGGCCGCGCTTGCGCATCTGCGAATAGAATTCGTTGCGCAGGATGGTGAACAGCCAGGCCTTGAGGTTGGTGCCCGGCTGGAAGCTCTCATGCTTGTCCCACGCCTTGACCAGGGTTTCCTGGACGAGGTCGTCCGCCTTGTCCGCATTCTGCGTCAGCGATACCGCAAAGGCGCGCAGGCTCGGGATCGCGCCGAGCAGCTCGGTCTTGAAGCTCTGGGAGACCGCCGCCATGCCTCAGTCCTTTTTCTCGGCGGGTTCGGCCTTTTCCAGCTGGCTGAGCAACTGAGCGAATCGATCCGGCACCTGATCGGAGACCAGCTCGTCGTAATATTGTTTGAGTTTGCGGGCGATTTCGGAGTTCGGTCCGAGCGGATTACCACCCCCATTCCGGTGCCTGCTCATGGCGCCAGTCGTTGAATTCTTTGACATTTCTTTCATATTTGCCCTAATTCCCAGCACCCGAACCGCTCAAGAACCACAGACCACAACGCAAGCGGCACCTTGTCTGGTTGCCCATCCCGAAAATCCGAAACGCCCGCTTCCTAATTTAGTTCCACAGCAAGCGGAACTTTTTCACAAAGCCGACGTTGGTTTGCCGGGGTTTGCGATCCGTTTGGCCCAATGAAATGCAACAACGTCATCTGAGGGAGACGTCAAATATGAGCCTATCCGCAACCATCGCTCCTCACCTGCCGTTCCTTCGCCGTTTCTCCCGCGCCGTCTCGGGATCGCAGGAAAGCGGTGACGCGTTGGTCGCCGCGTTGCTGGAAGCCATCATCGCCGACACCGAAGTCTTCCCCAAGGCATCGAGCGACCGGATCGCGCTGTACAAGGTCTTTGCCAGACTCTTCACCTCGATTGCCATCCGCGTGCCGCAAGAACATGCGCAGACCGCCTGGGAGCAGCGGGCGGCCGCCAATCTGAACGCGATCGCGCCGCGGCCGCGGCAGGCCTTCCTGCTGGTCGCCGTGGAGGGTTTCAGCGAGGACGAGGCGGCGGAAATCCTCGATGCCGACGAGCAGGAGTTCTCCGAATTGCTTGCCCAGGCAAGCAGCGAGATTTCCCGCCAGGTCGCGACCGACGTGCTGATCATCGAGGACGAGCCGCTGATCGCCATGGACATCGAGGAGATGGTCGAAAGCCTCGGCCATCGCGTGGTCGGCACCGCGCGCACGCATGCCGAGGCGGTGGCCATTTTCGGCAAGACGCGTCCGAAAATGGTCCTGGCCGACATCCAGCTCGCCGACGGCAGCTCGGGGATCGAGGCGGTGAACGAGATCTTGTCCTCGACGCCGGTGCCGGTGATCTTCATCACCGCTTTCCCCGAACGCCTGTTGACCGGCGAGCGTCCCGAACCGGCGTTTCTGGTGACCAAACCGTTCAATCCCGACATGGTCAAGGCCCTGATCAGCCAGGCGCTTTTCTTCGATCGCCAGGCCAAAGCCGCAGCCTGACCTCATCCATACCGACAATCGAGATCTCATGCGAGGGTTCCGCCTCGCATGAGGCTGGGCGGTGCCTGATCGGTAACTGCTTACAGGGGGTCGTCTTTTTCCGCAAATGGTGGAACAAACGGTATCCAGCCACGTTTTTCAGGTCATCAGAAGGAGATGTATCATGCTGTACTGGGCGCTCGTTTTTCTTGTGGTCGCGATTATCGCCGGCGCGCTTGGGTTCGGCGGCATTGCCGGCACATCGGCTGGCATCGCACAGATATTGTTCTTCATCTTCCTTGCCTTCCTGGTGATTTCGCTCATCGCCGGCCTTTTCAGACGGGCTTGACGCGTGAAACGCCGAACACTGGAAGCCGCACCCCTCAAACGGTTTCCAGCTACCGCCGGGCGGTGTCCCCAAAGGGCATCGTCCGGCGGACCGCTTTTGGGGCTGCGCGCAGCCTCGGCATGTCAAAGCCGGGGCTGCGACCTGTCTTAAGCGTTCAAGCCTGGATGCGGGAAGTTTCGGATGCGTTCCAAGGCCTCACAGAAGGACGATACGCAAAGACGCAGCGACGAAGTGATCGCGATGCATCCGGCAGAGAACGGGATGCAGCTAGGGCGCGCGTTGCTCCATGCGCTTCACAATGCTGGAATTTCGGTCCTCTATCAGGATCGTGAAATGAAAACCGTCTGGGCCCGCAACATGCGCCCCCCGTGGGCGTCCGAGACGGCCGACGGCAAGGATCTGCTCTCCCCCGCACAGGCCGCGCGCATAAGCGCAGCCAAACGCAAGGTGATTGAAACCGGTAACGCGGAGCGCCTCGAGCTCGGCATACCCGACAGTGACGGCGTGCGCTGGTTCCATATCTGGATCGATGCCGATCGCAGCGGCTCCGGCGAAGTTCAGGGCGTCGTCACCACCATGGTCGAGACGACGGAGCAGAAACGCCGCGAGCAGACGCTGAAGACGTTACTGCGGGAGGTCAGCCATCGTTCGAAGAACCTTCTGGCCATCATCCAGAGCATCGCCACCCAGACCGGGCGCTACTCGGAGACGCTTGGCGATTTCCTGACGCGCTTTCGCGGCCGCATCCAGTCGCTCGCCTCGTCTCAGGATCTGGTGACATCCTCCAACTGGCGGGGAGCAGCGCTTCGGGAACTCATATCCGGCCAGGTCGGCCGCTATAGCGCCGATCCGGGTCGCAGCTTGCGTTTGGATGGCGAGAACCCTTACCTCAACCCGAACGCCGCCCTGCATATCGGGCTGGCCATGCATGAGCTGGCCGTCAATTCGGTAAGCTACGGCGCCCTGTCCCGGCCCGGCGGTCGGGTCAAGGTAAGCGCCAGGATCGCGGCCGGCAGCGAGACTTCGTCCGGCCTTTTGCTGATCTGGACGGAAAAGATCGGCGCAGGCCAGCGCAACGAAAAACGCTTTGGCAGCGTCGCACTCGAACGCGTCGTGCCGACGTCGCTGAATGGCTCGGCCACACTCGATATCGACGAGGATCATCTCGAATATCGCCTCACGATTCCGCGCGGCAATTTCGAGATGGAGTGAACCGCCGCGTCGCCGCCGGCATTCGCCGCCAAGGCTCTTAACCGGCTGTTCACCATAAAGTCCGATTCTGCTCCCGGCTAAAAAGCAACTCCAGCAAAAGCGCGCAGCGGATTTCGTCTGGAGTTGCGTAAAAACAAGTACTTGGAGCGGATCGGCGACCCCATCAAACGCTGAACCGCTCGGGTGCGCCGAAACCCAACCGCGCCTAGTCACACGATTTGGCACGCGATTTGGGAGGAATGAATGATGGTTGCCGACATGAACAGGTTGGAGCAGGCCGCCCGCGTCTCGATGAGCGGCTTCCAGGACGTCGAGGCACCGCCCTTGCCCCATTCCTCCCATCTGTCGCTTCGCCTCGGCGCCGTCGCGCTCCTTGCTGCCCTGGTGCTGGCGGCTGCGTGGCAGTTGACCTGATCCGACGGGGTTCCCATTCGAGCGACCACCAAGGGCTCGCGGCATCGCGGCCAGGAACTTTTGAGTGGCGAGAATCGTTCTTTGCGGCGGGAGGATTCACCCGTGGAACACATCGCCGCTTTGCTCCTCGTCATCGGCTGCTCGGACACCATGACCGATTGCCGCGAGTTGTCGGTGCCGGTCGGCGTCTTCGAGACCTTCGAGGCTTGCATCGCCGAACGGCCCTTTGCGCTGGGCGACCTGCGGGGCCGGACGCCGCATATCATGGGGGAGTGCCTTGCCGTCGATCCGGCGCTCGAGGACGACTACGATCAGATCCTCTGGACCGTGCGTCCCGACGGCACGCTCGTCGCGTCGCTGGCGGTCTCCGGCACGCTTGTCGCGTCAAACGGCGCGCGCCCCGAAAAAGACTATCTTCAGCAACAATAAGATCAGGCAAGCAAAGCCCGTTTTTTCGTGCTAAATGGCGGCTGGCACTGCCCAAAAGTGAGGACAAAAGTGAGGAGCAATTTTATGCGGAAGATGATCATTGCCATGGTTGCCGTGGTCGCTGTCAGCGGCTGCACCACGACCGAGCAGGATGTGGTCGGCGGCGGCCTGATCGGCGCCGGCGTGGGCGGCTTGGTCGGCGGCGGCAAGGGCGCGCTGATAGGCGCGGCTGTCGGCGCAGGGTCCGGCCTGCTGGTCCGCAACCTGCGCAACGGTTATTGCCAGTATCGCGACCATCGCGGCCGGATCTACACCGCCCGCTGCAACTAATCCCGCGCTAGCGGAAATGTCGATGTGGAGGCCGGCCCTGCCGGCCTCCATTTTTTGTGCTTGAACGGACAGCCTTGGCTAGAGAGGCCTGGGCCTGCTCACTCTGACAGCGGAAGTCTTATTTCCACTTTCAGTCCGTTGGCCTGAAAATCGCGCTTGATCGTGCCGCGCAGTTCGCGCGTGACATTGAGATCGATCAGCTTGGTGCCGAAGCCGGTCTTTGCCGGAGCCTCCAGTTTCTTTTGCCCCGCCTCGCGCCAGTTGAGCACCAGCGTCCTTTCCCGCCCACGCCTTTCGACCCTCCAATCCACTTTCAACGCCGATTGTCCCTTAAGCGAATTGGCCGAGTTGCCGGCCTCGCCATATTTCAGCGCATTGGTGGCAAGCTCGTGGAAGGTCAGGCCGAGCGCCTGTGTCGTCGTCTCGTCAAGCAGCACCTCTGGCCCCGACAATATGCCTTCGGGAAGCTCCTTGCCGAACACCTGACCGAGTTCGGTGCGCAGGAGGTCGCCGAGGTCCGCCTTCTGCCAGCGCGAACGTGTCAGCATGTCCTGCGACGCGGCCATCGCCTGCAGCCGTGCCGAAAAGGATGCGGAGAACTCCTTCACGTCGGTGGCCTGGGAGGCAGTCTGCCGCGCGATCGCCAGCACCCTTGTGATCGAATTCTTGATGCGGTGCTTCATCTCCTGCAGGATCAGATCCTTTTCCAGCAGGCTCTTCTCCGTCGCCTCATGCAGCAGCGACTTCGCCTCATAGGCGCGCTCCTGATAGCGGGCCACCAGAGCGATCGCCCCGGCCAGCAGCAGGCCGAACAGCCCGAGCATCACCGGAATGGCGCGCGAGGAAGGCAACGAAAAAGCGCTCGTCGGCCGAAACAGGATAGTCCAGGGCCGGCCGGCCACGACGACATCCCGGCGCGCCACAAGCCTTCCTCCGAGCGATTCGGCCGGCGGCGCCTCTGACCGGAACAGGAGATTGTCGGCTCCCGGCTTGCCGTCATAAATCTCGACATTGACCGGCAGCAGCGGAGCCTTGCTGAGCGCCACCTGGAACAAATCGCGCGCGCGGAAGGCGGCGTAGAGGAAGCCGGCGGTCGAGGAACGGCTGGCGTTGATGACGTCCGGCGCCGTTTCCACGTTCAACCGCACGAAGACCAGGAAACCGGGGAAGGTTTGCTCCTGCCCTTGTCCCTGGCCAAGTTGAACGAGCCCGCTCGCATGCTGCTGGTCGTCGGCCATGGCCTTCTCGATCGCCACGCGCCGTACCGGCTCGCTGAACATGTCGTAGCCGATGATCGACTGACTGGACGTATCGAGCGGCTCGAACAGCACGATGGGCGTGCGCCACTGCTGTCCGGTGTTGGCCGGATAGACCGGGTGGGCCGAACCATAGTCGTGCAGGATATCGCGTTCGACCGCAGGCTCGTCGCCGGTCTTGGCCAACCTCAGGAAGCCGATGCCGCGCAGGCCGGCGAAATTATCGTCGATGTCGAGCGCGGTGAAGAAGGCTTTGAACTCGCCGCGCGTGATGTCGCCGTTGCGCGCATCGAACAGCGCCTGCGTCGAGCGCAGCAGCGACAGATGCAGGTCGATGCGGCTCTCGATTCGATTGAGCGCGTCGTCGGCCGTTCCCTCGAACTTGATGCGAGCCGCCTCCTGGGTCGCGAAATAGGCGAACCCCGCCATTGTCAGGCTGATCAGCGCGACGGCGATGAAAGCGACGATCGGAAAGAGTTTTTTCAACGAAGGGTGCGGCCCGTGATCATTGACCACCTTTATGGGCAAGTCTCCGCGCCAACACAATGGCGAGGTCAAACCATCACGGCCGCTGGCACATCAACGATTCGTAAATTAGCCAGCTAATTTACGGCCTTACGCCGCTATTTTCAGCGCTCCGGGACCCGGAATGGCGCCCGGCGGGCACTTGCCCAAGATGATCATCCCAAGCACTTCGTCCTGGGTCACATCGCCGGTGCGCGCCGTGCCGACGACCTGGCCGTTCTTCATCACGCAGACCCTGTCGGCAAGCTCGAACACGTCATGGATGTCGTGGCTGATCAGGAAGATGCCGATGCCGTCGGCCTTGAGTTGCCGCACCAGCTCGCCGACCTGGGCCGTCTCCTGCGGACCGAGCGCTGCCGTCGGCTCGTCCATGATCAGGATGCGGGCGTTGAACAGGATCGCGCGGGCGATCGCCACCGACTGCCTCTGTCCGCCGGACAGCTTGATCACCGGCTCCTTGAAGCGTTGGAAGCGCGGATTGAGCCGGCCCATCACCTTGCGCGCCTCGGCCTCCATGGCGACGTCGTCGAGCGTGCCCCAGGCGGTCCTCAACTCGCGGCCGAGGAAGAGGTTGGCGGCGGCGTCGACATTGTCGGCAAGCGCCAGCGTCTGGTAGATCGTCTCGATGCCGTATTTCTTGGCGTCGCGCGGGTTGGAGATCGGTGCTTCCTCGCCGTTGACGAAGATCTGCCCCGCATCGCGCTTGTAGGCGCCGGACAGGATCTTGATCAGCGTCGACTTGCCCGCGCCGTTGTGGCCGAGCAGCCCCACCACCTCGCCGGGGAAGAGATCGATGGAGGCGTCGTCGACGGCGCGGATGCCGCCGAAGGCGATCGAGATGTTGCGCATGTCGACCAGCGGGGCGTCGGTGGGAGCGTTCTTCTCGGCCATGGGTATCTTCCCTCCGTCAAACCCGCTTGCGGTAGATGGTGTCGAGCCAGACCGCGATGACCAGCACGGCGCCGACGACGATGCTTTGCAGCGGCGAGTCGACGCCGAGCAGCACCATGCCGGACTGCAGCGACTGCACTAAAAGCGCGCCAAGCATGGCGCCGAGCACGGTTCCCGAGCCGCCGGCAAGCGAGGTGCCGCCGATCACCGCCGCGGCGATGACCAGGAGCTCGTCCAGCGTGCCCAGCGCATTGGTCGATGAATTCTGCCGCGCCGACGAGATCGCCGCGGCGATCGTCGCCAGCACGCCCATGATCATGAACACCTTCATGGTGATCCAGCGCGTGTTGATGCCGGCAAGGTTCGCCGCCTCCGGATTGCCGCCGATGGCGAACACATAGCGGCCGAAGCGTGTGCGCTTGGTGATGAAGGTCATGATGAGGCCGACCGCGACCGCCATCAGCACTGGAATGGCGATGCCGTGGGCGATAAACAGCCCGCCCTCGGGGACGGTGATGTTGTTGGCGGCGGCGTAGCGGTTCACGATGCCGACCGGCCAGGGATAGGAATTGGCCAGCCATACCGCGCCCATGATGACCGCGCAGGTGACCGCGCCGAGCAGCGTCTCGGCCCAGATCGGCCGCAGCGGGAAACGGAAGCGCTTGCGCTGCACCCGGCCGTTGAACAGCGCAAACACCACGGCAAGGCAGGCGACGACGCCGACGATCCAGCTCCACCTGGCGCCGATCGAGCCTGCCGGTCCGCCGCCCATGAGCTGGAAAGTGGCGTCGAGCGGTGCCACCGTCTGGCCGCTGGTGACCCACCAGGCGGCGCCGCGCCACACCAACAGTCCACCCAGCGTCACGATGAAGGCCGGCACTTCGAGATAGGCGATGACGAAGCCCTGAAAGGCGCCGATGAGCAACCCGAGCGCGAGCCCGATGGCCAGCGCCAGCACCCAGATCCACGGATTGCCGAGCTCGAGCCCGACCATCCGCACCAGGAAATGCACCTGGGCGAAGCCCATGACCATGCCGATCAGCCCCTCGGCCGAGCCGACGGAGAGGTCGATGTTGCGCATGACGATGACCAGCACCATGCCGGAGGCCATGATCGCCACGGCCGAGGTCTGCACCGACAGGTTCCACAGATTGCGCGGTGTAAGGAACGTGCGGCTGTCGAAATCGAGCGGATTGACGCCGAGCCGCAGGCTCGAAATGACATGCAGGCCGATCCAGATGATCAGCAGCGCGCCGACCATGCCGAGCATGCGGGTGTCGAGTTCGGTCGCCTTGAGGAAACGGCCGACGGCGCTGAGTTCGGAAGCACGCGCGCGATCCGCGGCCGGGTTGGCCGGCGTATCAGAGGTCGTATCGGTCATGATATCCTCCCACCGGCTGCCGTCTGGCGCGGATGCCGGACCACGATGCTATTTGCTTTCCCGGCTTTGTTGAAGCGGGAAGCCCTTGGACGAGCGCCGCGGTTTTGGGCCGGCGCTCGTTTTTGGACCGCTGTCGGCCGGATTAGTTGCAGACCGCGACTGCGCCCGCGGCAACGCCCGCGCAGACTTCGTCCTTCTTGATCCAGCCGGCGTCGATGACGACGTTGAGATTGTCCTTGGTGATCGCGACCGGGGTCAGGAACAGCGACTTGACGGTGTTGCCGCCGGGCGTCGTGAAGTCCTTGGCGCCGGCGATGTCGGCCATCTTCTTGCCGTCGGCGAGCTGCGAGGCGATCTCGGCGGCGTTCTTGCCGAGCTCGCGCGCATCCTTCCACACCGACACCGTCTGCGTGCCGAGCGCGATGCGGTTGAGCGCGGCATGGTCGCCGTCCTGGCCCGACACCGGAACGGTGCCGGCCAGGCCTTGCGCCGTCAGCGCCGCGACGACGCCGCCGGCGGTGCCGTCATTGGCCGCCACGACGGCATCGACCTTGTTGTCGTTGGCGGTCAGGAACTGCTCCATATTCTTCTGCGCGTTGGCAGGCAGCCAGCCATCCGTATAGGCCTCGCCGACATTCTTGACCTTGCCGCTGTCGATGGCTTCCTTCAGCACTTCCATCGAGCCCGCGAACAGGAAATCCGCATTCGGATCGGCGCCCGAGCCCTTGATGAAGACGTAGTTGCCTTCCGGCTTGACCTTGAACACCTCGCGGGCCTGCATGCGGCCGACTTCCTTGTTGTCGAAGGTCAGATAGAAGACGTCCTTGTTCTCGATCAGGCGGTCGTAGCCGACGACCGGAATACCCTCGTCCAGCGCCTTCTGCACCGCCGGCCCGATCGCCGAGGCGTCCTGCGCCAGGATGATCAGCGCGTTGGCGCCCTGCGAGATCAGGCTCTCGACGTCGGTCAGCTGCTTGCCCGGATTGGACTGCGCGTCGGCGGAGATATACTTGTCGCCTGCGGCTTCGATTGCCTTCTTCATCGCCGCTTCGTCGGTCTTCCAGCGCTCTTCCTGGAAATTCGACCACGAAACGCCGATTACCTTGTCCTTTGCCTCTGCGACCGACGCCAGTGTCAACGACATGGCGACACCCGCCAGTATGGCGGCTGCGAATCTCTTCATGATTTCCTCCCTGCGCCCTTGCGGCGCGACCCAGACTGGCCCGAAGGCCGGCACAGAGGCTTTTTTTCGAGCCTCGAAAAAATACTGATCCAACGCGGAAGCGCTGTCAACTGCGATTCTGATGGTTTTTGAGGTGCCGCGAACTTTATTTCGAGGCTCGCAATAAATAATGACAGTCTCGGCCGCTTCTGCCACTATTCTGCAACGGCTCCGGAGGGAAGCGCAGAACCGCTTTCCATCGGAACGGAATGAAGCGAATCCAGGGCGGTTCGGTAGCTATATCCGGAACTGAACCGATCTGGCGCGTCGCCAACGGCCCATGCATTATCAAAGAGGCCGCGCTGCCCGGAAGGAAGGAAAAATGTCGGTCGGAATCCGCCACGACGACCTGCGCCGGCGCAATCGCGCCATGGTGCTCTCGGCCGTGCGCCGGGCCGGCCAGCCGTCGCGCACGGAAATCGCCGCGACCACCGGGCTCAGCCACTCGACCATTTCGGCGATCTCCGCGGACCTGATCCAGGAAGGCATCCTCGCCGAGAGCAAGCCGAGCGAGACCGTGTCGCTGAAGCGCGGCCGGCCGCAGGTCGGCCTCGCCCTCAATCCCGAGGCGACGGCGGTAGTGACGGTGGTGCTGTCGCTGAATTTCCTCTCCGTCGCCGTCATCGACTATGCCGGCCAGGTCATCGCCGAGGAGCAGCGTCGCCTCGACACGCTGACCATGCCGCGCGACGAGCTGATCGGCGAATGCACGGCGATCGTCCGGCGCCGGCTGGAAGATCCGGACCTCGATGTCGCCAGCGTCGCCCGCCTCGCCATGGGCATCCAGGGCATCACCGATTCCCATGCTCGCGCCATGCTGTGGTCGCCGATCACGCCGCTGACCGACATTCCCTTCGCCGACATCCTGGAGAAGGAATTCGGCATTCCAGCCACCATGGAGAACGACTGCAACATGATGGCGGTGGCGCTGCAATGGCGCGACCCCGACCGCTATCGCGACAATTTCATCGCCATCCTGCTCTCGCATGGCATCGGCATGGGGCTGGTGCTCAAGGGCGACCTGTTCACCGGCACGCATTCCTCAGGCGGCGAGTTCGGCCACATGATCCACCGTCCGGGCGGCGCGCTCTGCCGCTGCGGACGCCGCGGCTGCGTCGAGGCCTATGCTGGCAACTACGCCATCTGGCGCAGCGCCATGGGGATGAGCGAGGACGCCGAGCCGGTCGATGTCGGCGACGCCGACATGCGCGCGCTCGCCGCCAAGGCGCGCGAGAAAGACGGCCCGGAGCGCGCGGCCTATCGCCGGGCGGGCGAGGCGCTGGGCTTCGGCCTCGGCAGCCTGTTCGCGCTCATCGACCCGGCGCCGGTCGCCATGGTCGGTGTCAGCGCCGCGGCCTTCGACCTGATAGAGCCGGCGCTGCGCGAGGCGATCGCCCAGACCGCCGGCGGCCAGCACTCGCAGTCGATCTCCTTCGACACCGAGCCGAACGAATTGCCGCTGATCCGCGAAGGTTGCGCCATACGCGCGCTGACCTTCGTCGACCAGGAGATTTTAGCGCCGGGTATACAGACGAGACACAGCGCGACAGGGTGAACCCTATGCCCGTCGACGCTTTGAAAGCGCCCGCCACAAATCGGCTTCATCTGTGATGCCGTCTTGAAAGAGGCCGATCACATCCCGAGCGAGTTCTTCTCTCTGATCTTTGTCCTTTAGGGCTAGCCGGCGCTCGGTGCACAGCCTGTCAAATACCCGCTGGAGCGTATCCAGATCAGCGGGACCGAACACTCCGCCGTGGCCTGAGAGAGGCATGACAGCCGCCCTCGATAACCCTGCCTATATTCTGCCACCAACAGCGCCGCTCGAAAAGGCGATTCAATCCGTACCAGTCCGAAGCCCGACTTAAATGGTCGCGGCTCAACGCCAGCATTTTCCAGGAAAGGAAGTCGAGTTCATCCGCTGGCATGGAACCGGCCCCGTCCGTCCGGGTTGACCAGATGGTCCGGCCTGCTTTCTTTCTGGTGACACAGGATCGCAGGCCGGACCATACACGGGGAGTAGCCGGCTACTCCCGGTGCGGGCTAGACCTTTTCTAGACCAAGTCGTAATCGCTGGCCTTCGGCATAGACCATAGCGAAGGTCTCAAGCTCGAATGAGGTGCGGCATAGACCATAGCGAAGGTCTCAAGCTCGAATGAGGTGGTGGCTTCTCCACCATCCTCGATCACCCGAACGAACCATTCGCCGCAGGTTTCAATCACTTCGATTTTGGGGGATTTGGCTTCGTTTCTCCGGACGTTATCCATCGCAGCTCTCCTCAGGGAAGCAATGGGAAACGTCGATTTTTATAAATCCAGATCGGCGTTTTTCAATATCAAAATATGCTTACGGAACGATAACGCGCGACGGTCGTTATTGTTATTCGCCAATAGAGCCGGAGAGGAGCAAGCCGGTCGACGCTATCGTTCAGCTGCTTGTTAAAGATACCGGCATTCCCGAAAATCAAGCGCTCGAACTCATCTTCCCGATGGGCTTGAACTGAACTCGCTTGTGCGCGAGGCGAAGATCATCAAATCCGGTCGGTAAACGGGCTGGTCGCAGGCCGGCCGCACCTGCATATCAGCGCATCGTTAATCTTCCCTGATCGCGTAGCCCGCCCCGCGGATGGTCCGGATCACGTCCGGCATGCGGCCGTTGTTGACCGCCTTGCGCAGGCGTCCGACATGCACGTCGACCGTACGCTCGTCGATATAGATCGTCTCGCCCCAGACATTGTCGAGCAACTGGCTGCGCGAGAACACCCGGCCGGGATGGCGCATCATGAATTCGAGCAGCCGGAACTCGGTCGGGCCGAGCCTGATCTCGCTCTTCTTGCGGTAGACGCGGTGCGATTCACGGTCGAGCACGATGTCGCCGACCTTGAGCACGCTGGACAGCACTTCCGGCTTGGCGCGGCGCAACAGCGCCTTGACCCTGGCCATGAATTCCGGCGTCGAGAACGGCTTGACCAGGTAATCGTCGGCGCCCGTCGAGAGGCCGCGCACCCTGTCGCTTTCCTCGCCGCGCGCGGTCAGCATGATGATAGGCAGCCGTTCTGTCTCGGGCCGCATCCTGAGCCGCCGGCAAAGCTCGATGCCGGAAACCGCCGGCACCATCCAGTCGAGCACCAGAAGGTCGGGCACGTTCTCCTGCAGGCGGATCTCGGCTTCGTCACCGCGGGTAACCACCTCGACCTGATAGCCCTCGGATTCGAGGTTGTAGCGGAGCAGCACCCCCAGCGGCTCCTCGTCCTCCACCACCATGATGCGTGGCGCGATCATATAGCAGGTACCTTCGCTGTCAGGCCGCCGGCGCCGACATCGCCGTTTCGTCCTGTTTCGGACGGTTCGCGGGCAATTGCGTGCCGGTCAGCACATAGTAGGCGTTCTCGGCGATATTGGTCACATGGTCGCCGATGCGCTCCAGATTCTTGGCGCAGAACAGAAGATGCGTGCAGGCCGTGATGTTGCGCGGATCCTCCATCATGTAGGTCAGCAGCTCGCGGAAGACGGAGGTGTATTTGACGTCGATGCGCTCGTCGTCGTTCCTGAGCTTGGCGAGCGCCGCGGCGTCGCCCGCCGTGTATTCCTCGATCACGCCCTGGACCTGGATCAGCACCAGTTGCGCCATCGAGTCGATGGAGTGCGATAGGTCGCGCGGCGCGGCGCTGACGCCGACGGAGCCGACGCGCTTGGCGATATTCTTGGCAAGATCGCCGATGCGCTCGAGATCGCCGGCCATGCGGATCGCGCCGACCACGCTGCGCAGGTCGTCGGCCATCGGCTGGCGTTTCGCGATCAGCGTGATGGCGCGATCGTCGAGCTCGCGCTGCCGCGCGTCCATGATGGCATCGTCGGAGACCACGCGCTGCGCCATCGCGTTGTCGGAGTTCAGCAGAGCCTTGGTCGACGCGCCGACCATCGAGCCGGCAAGATCGCCCATGTCACGGATGAGCTGGCTGATCTGCCTCAGATCCTCGTCGAAGGAAGCGACCGTATGGGCCATGATTGTGTCCTCGTATGAACTCAGCCGAAGCGGCCGGTGATGTAGTCCTGCGTGCGCTTCTCGCGAGGCGAGGTGAATATCTTCTCGGTCCGGTCGAACTCGACCAGCTCGCCGAGATACATGAACGCCGTCTGCCGCGACACGCGCGCCGCCTGCTGCATGTTGTGGGTGACGATCACGATCGTGTAGTCGGCCTGCAGCTCGTCTATCAGCTCCTCGATCTTGGCGGTCGACAGCGGATCGAGCGCCGAGGCCGGCTCGTCGAGCAGGATGACCTCCGGCTTCACCGCTACCGTGCGGGCGATGCAGAGCCGCTGCTGCTGGCCGCCGGAGAGGCTGAGGCCACTGGCATTGAGCTTGTCCTTGACCTCGTTCCAAAGCGCCGCACGCTTCAGCGCCTGCTCGACGCGGTTGTCCATCTCGGCCTTGCTGATCTTCTCATACAGCCTGACGCCGAAGGCGATGTTCTCGTAGATAGACATCGGGAACGGAGTCGGCTTCTGGAACACCATGCCGATCTTGGTCCTGAGCAGATTGAGATCCTGCGAGCGGTCGAGGATGTTCTTGCCGTCGAGCAGCACCTGACCCTCGGCGCTCTGCTTCGGGTAAAGTTCGTAGATGCGGTTCAGCACGCGCAGCAGCGTCGACTTCCCGCAGCCCGACGGTCCGATGAAGGCGGTGACGCTGCGCTCCGGCAGCGACAGGTTGATGTCCTTCAGCGCCTTCGACTGGCCATAGTAGAAGTTGAGGTTCTTGACCTCGATCTTAGCCTTCTCGACGGCCGTCTCGGCTACGTTAAGGTCGGTGGACAACATCGGTTTCATCTGTCCTCTCTGCGTCCGGTAAGGCTGCGGGCGAAAATGCTCAGCCCGAGAACCGTCAGGGTGATTATGAGTGCGCCCGTCCAGGCCAGCTGCTGCCATTCCTCATAGGGGCTGAGCGCAAACTGGAAGATGGTCACCGGCAGGCTGGCCATCGGCGCGTTGAGATTGCTCGACCAGAACTGATTGTTGAGCGCGGTGAAGAGCAGTGGCGCCGTCTCGCCCGAAATGCGGGCGATCGCCAGCAATATGCCGGTGACGATGCCGGAAAGCGCGGCGCGATAAGCGACGGAGCGGATCACCACCCAGCGCGGCGCGCCGATGGCGGTGCCGGCTTCGCGCAGCGCGTTGGGCACAAGGTTGAGCATGTCCTCGGTGGTGCGCACCACGACAGGGATCACCAGGATGGACAGCGCCACCGCGCCGGCGATCGCCGAGAAATGGCCCATCGGGCGCACCAGCAGCTCATAGACGAACAGGCCGACGATGATCGACGGCGCCGACAACAGGATGTCGTTGATGAAACGCACCACCGTGGTGAGACGCGAGAAGCGACCGTACTCGGCCATATAGGTTCCGGCGAGCACGCCGATCGGCGTGCCGACGATGATGCCGATGATGGTCATCACGATGCTGCCGTAGATGGCGTTGAGCAGGCCGCCGGCGTCGCCGGGCGGCGGCGTCATTTCCGTGAACACCGAAAGCGAGACGCCGGACAGGCCCTTATAGACCAGCGCGCCAAGGATCAGCGCCAGCCAGGCAAGGCCGATGCCCGCGGCGATGACGCACAGCGCCATCATCACGCCATTCTTGCGCTTGCGTCTCTGATGAAGCGACATGGCTACCGACATCGGTCAGGCTCCCGTGCGGCTATCGATGCGCAACAACATGTAGCGCGCGATGGCGAGGATGATGAAGGTGATGATGAAGAGGATCAGGCCGAGCGACACCAGCGAGGATGTGTAGAGCTCGCCATCGGCCTCGGTGAACTCGTTGGCGATGGTCGCCGAGATCGTCGTTCCCGGCGCAAACAGCGAGGCGCTGATGCGGTGTGCGTTGCCGATGACGAAGGTGACGGCCATCGTTTCGCCGAGCGCGCGGCCAAGACCGAGCATGACGCCGCCCATGATGCCGACGCGAGTGTAGGGAATGGTCACGCGCCGGGTCACTTCCCAGGTCGTGCAGCCGATGCCATAGGCCGATTCCTTGAGCACCGCGGGCACCGTATCGAACACGTCCTTGGTGATCGAGGTGATGAAAGGCAGAACCATGATGGCAAGAATGAGCGATGACGTCAGCAGGCCGATGCCGTAAGGCGGACCAGCGAACAGGCTGGAGAGGCCCGGGACGTTGTGGAAGACGTTGATGATGAAGGGCTGCACCGTCGTCTGCAGGAACGGCGCGAAGACGAACAGACCCCAGATGCCGTAGATGATCGAGGGAATGCCGGCGAGCAGCTCGACCGCAATGCCGATCGGGCGCCTGAGCGGGCGCGGGCAGAGCTCGGTGAGGAAAATGGCAATGCCGATGCCGATCGGAACCGCGATCAGGATGGCAATGGCCGAGGTGACGACGGTGCCGTAGATGGGCGCGAGAGCGCCGAAATTCTCGGTGACCGGGTTCCAGGATTCGGTGGTCAGGAAGGAGAAGCCGAACTTCGACAGCGCCTGCCATGAACCGGTTATCAGCGAGATGGCGACGCCGCCGAGAAGAACCAGCACGAGGATGGCGGAAAGGCGCGTGGCCGTCCGGAAGATCGTGTCGGTGAGCGCAAAGCGCCGCACTGTCGCTTCTCTGGTCCGCATGGCGGACGGTGTCACGGCTTCGGAGACGGCAGTCATCTAGCCCCTCGCATTTCGAAAGAGAGACAGGAGGGCGCCGGAAGCGCCCTCCTCAATTCCGCAAATTACATCCCCGAGAACAGCGGCTTGCCGTCCTTGTCGACGATGTCCTTGCCCCACATTTCCTCGACGCTCTTCACGACCGCGTCCGGCATCGGAACGTAGTCGAGCCCGGCAGCCATTTCGTCGCCCTTGGCGTAGGACCAGGCGAAAAACTTCAGTGCTTCGGTCGTGGCCGCCGCATCGTCGGGCTTCTTGTAGAGGAGGATCCAGGTAGCGGAGGTCATCGGCCAGGATTCGGCGCCGGCCTGGTTGGCCAGGATGACGCCGTAGCCCGGCTGCGAGCTCCAGTCGGCATTGGCCGCGGCAGCCGAGAAGGCCGCTGCCGTCGGCTCGATCTTCTTGCCGTCCTTGTTGATCAGGTCGGTGTAGGTCAGCTTGTTCTGCTTGGCGTAGGCGTACTCGACATAGCCGATCGCACCGCCGGTCTGCGAGACGTTGTTTGCGACGCCTTCATTGCCCTTGGCGCCGATGCCCACCGGCCACTCGAGCGCCTTGTCGACGCCGACCTTCGACTTCCAGTCGGCGCTGACGTCGGCCAGATAGTAGCTGAAGTTGAACGTGGTGCCCGAGCCGTCCGAGCGGTGGACGACCGCGATCGCCTGGTCGGGCAGCTTGAGATCGGGATTGAGCTTCTTGATCGCTTCGTCGTTCCAGTTGGCGATCTTGCCGATGAAGATGTCGGCCAACGTCGGGCCGTCGAGCACCAGTTCGCCCGGCTTGATGCCTTCGAGGTTGACGACCGGAACGATGCCGCCCATCACCATCGGGAACTGCGCGAGCCCGGTGGACTCCAGTTCATCGCCCTTCAGCGGCGCGTCGGAAGCGCCGAAGGTCACAGTCTTGGCTTTGATCTGTTTGATGCCGCCGCCGGAGCCGATCGACTGATAGTTGAGACCGGTGCCGGTCTCCTTTTTGTAGGCATCGGCCCACTTCGCGTAGATCGGATAGGGGAAGGTGGCGCCGGCGCCCGAGATATCGGCCGCCATCGCGGCGGAGAGGGAAAGCGTGGATGCCGCAGCCATTGCAATCGCAACGGCCGCCGAGCGGATGAAATGTCTCATGTGGCCTGCTCCTGTTCGGAATATGGTCTTTCGGCACCCGTTCTATCGGCGCCCGGTGAGCGCAATAGCCCTCGATTATTACAGTCGCATGACAGTTTCGTGTCAGCCGGGTAACGCCTGAACGGGGATGCCTGGAGGGCCTGCGTCCGCCTTTTGCGGACCAGCCGGAGTTTGCCGCGGGAATCAGTAACTTGTCTGACTTTTGAATCAAAAATTATCCCGGCGGCCGGATCACGGCCGCCGGGAAATAAAATCCGGACGAGAGCGCGTTGCCTGTGCGCCAGAGCGGATCATGGCCTAGCCATCGCCGAAAACAGGGTCCGTTGGGGTAGAGTCGACGCTGTTCCTTGCCGGCGGTCGCTGCTCCCGCCCGTAACCGAAGGGCGGAATCGACAGTGACCATTGTCCCGACTTGGCCTTCGTTTTGTATGGTGCGATCACACCATATGCCCGCGTCCGGTCTGCGGACGATGCCCGTGGAGGACGACGCCGCGAAGCAGAAAAAGGCTGTTAGCCGGCGCTGCGCCGGACTTCCGCGTCCGACCCGAGCCATCTTTCGAGCTTCTCGAGTAGCGCCTTCGGGCTGATCGGCTTCGGCAGGTAGTCGTCCATGCCAGCTTCCAGGCAGCGCTCTCGGTCCCCCTTCAGCGCATGCGCGGTGACGCCGACGATCGGCACATGCGTCCCCGTCTCCGCTTCGAGCAGGCGGATGGCGGCGGTCGCCTCCAGGCCGCTCATCTCGGGCATCGACACATCCATCAGGATCATGCGCGGGTTGAGCTTGCCGAAGGCGTCCAGCGCCTTGCGGCCGTTGCCGACGATTTCGAACTGATAGCTGGTCTCACCCAGGATTTGCGTGAACACCAGCTGGTTCACCTCATTGTCCTCGGCGACGAGGATGTCGAGCCCGCGCTCCGCGCCGGCCGCGCGCGGACGGGCACGCGCCGGCGGCGGCTGCAGCAGGACGCGATCAGACGCCATCGTCTGCACCGTGGACGCTCGCGATGCGCCGGGCCCGGTCTCGACGCTGCCGGCCAAAGGCGGATGGATGGCCGCCGTGCTGTGGCGGTGGCGCTGGATGGTGGCGACCAGCGTCTCCAGGAGGATGGAGGAGCGCGCCGGCTTGATCAGTTGCGCATCGATGCCGAGATCGCGGTAGGCGGCGCTGGTGAGCGACTGGTCGACCGAGGTCAGCATGATGATCGGCGTATGCGCAAGGCCGGCGGTATTGCGCACGATGCGCGCCATTTCGGCGCCGGTCATGCCCGGCATCTGGTAGTCGAGCACGACGCAGTCGACAGGCACGCCGAAGGCGGCGGCGGCGATCAGCACCTTCAGTCCCTCGGCGCCGCTTTCGGCCGCGCAGGAATCGAAAGTCCACGAGGCCATCTGTTCGCTGAGGATCGAGCGATTGACGGCATTGTCGTCGACGATCAGCACGCGCGCGCCAGTCACGTCGACCGGCATGATCCGTTGCCCGCCCCGTTCTGCCCGCGGCAGCGTGACGGTGAACCAGAAGGTCGAGCCCTTGCCCTCGGCGCTGTCGACGCCGATCTCGCCGCCCATCAGCTCGACCAGCCGCGAGGTGATGGCAAGGCCGAGCCCGGTGCCTTCGTGCCGCCTCGTCGAGGAGGTGTCGACCTGGCTGAACTTCTCGAACACCAGCTTCAGCTTGTCCTCGGGAATGCCGATGCCCGTATCTGTGATCGAGATGGTGAGCCTGGTGCCAGCCGGAACCCGCTCGCCGGTGACGTCGACCAGCACGTGGCCTTCGTCGGTGAATTTCACGGCGTTGCCGAGCAGGTTGGTGACGATCTGCCTGAGGCGGCCGACATCGCCGACGAACTGTCCGTCGAGCCCGGGCTGGACGCGGACGATGAGCTCGAGGTCCTTCTCCTTGGCGCGCGTCGAGACCAGCGTCGCCACATCCTCGATTGCCTCGGCGAGGTTGAAGGGCGCCGGATCGAGCACGAGCTGGCCGGCATCGATCTTGGAGAAGTCGAGGATGTCGTTGATGATGGTGAGCAGCGCGTTGCCGGACTTGACGATGATGTCGGTGAACGTCTTCTGCTTCGGGTCGAGGTCGGACTTGGCGAGCAGCTCGGCCATGCCGAGCACGCCGTTCATCGGCGTGCGGATCTCATGGCTCATATTGGCGAGGAACTCCGACTTGGCGCGGTCGGCGAGCACGGCGCGCTGGCGCGCCTCGCTAAGCTCGGCCTCGCGCTGTTTCAGTTCCGTTATGTCCGTGGTCGACCCGATCAGATAGAGCGAGCCGTCGGACGCGATCATCGCGCCCTTGCGCGCGAACTGGTGACGCACGCTGCCGTCGGGCATCGTTACCTTTTCCTCGATCTCCTGCGTCTCGCCGGTGCGCAGCACCGCGAGATCCCCCGCCACGAAGGCCTCGCCGTCCGCGCCGAAGATCTCGACGTCGGTCTTGCCGATCGCCTCTTCCTTGCTGAAACCGGTGAGGTCGCACCAGCCCTTGTTGACGTAGAATTGCCGCAGATCCGAGCGCTTGGCGTAGATCGACACCGGCACGTTGTCGATCAGGCTGCGGAACACCTCGTTCTCGCTCATGCTTTCCTTGAGCGCCCGCTCGCGCGCCTTGACGTCGGTGATGTCGGTGCTGGAGCCGACCAGATGCACCGATCCGTCGATGGCCACCAGCCGGCTCTTGCGCGTCATCAGCTGCCGCACCGTGCCGTCGCGATGGGTGACCGGTTCCTCGACCTCGCGCCCCTTGCCCGTGGCGACGACCTCGGTGTCGTCCTGGCTGTAGCTTTCGGCGTCCTCGGCGCCGAACAGCTCGCGGTCCGTCTTGCCGATGACGTCTTCCTTGGCGATGCCGGTCAGCGCGCACCAGGCCTTGTTGACGAACTCGATGCTGAGATCGTCGGCCTTGATGAAGGCCGCCACCGGCAGCTCGTCCATGACATGCCGGTAGAGGTCGATCTGGCGCATCGAGTCGCGCAGCGCCTTCTCGCGGGCCTTGATGTCGGAAATGTCGACGCGCACGCCGATGAACGTGCCGTCATCCGTCCTCATATCGTAGACCTGATACCAGCGACCGTCGGGATTCTGGCGCTCGTAGGACGAATTGGGCAGGTGGTAACGCTTGAGTATGGCGTCGAGCCAGCGCTCTTTGTCGACGCTGTAGAGGTTGTCGATCTCGGTGTCGCCGCTCGACTGGAAATAGCCCACGGAATGACCGAGCGCCAGCGCCTCGCGGAACGTGCGGCCCGGCTGCCAGGCCGGTTTCAGGGCCGGCAACGTGTCCTGCAGCTTGCGGTTGGCGAAAACGAATTTATCGTCCCTATCATAGATGATGACGCCCGCCGGCAGCGATTCAAGCACCGTTGCGAGGTTCTTGCGTGCATCGTCGGCTTCCGTCTCGCGATGCTTCATGTCGGTGATGTCGACATAGGAGATGAGCCGCTTGCCGCCGGCAAGCGGTGCCAGCGAGGCGATCAGCGTGCGGCCGTCATTGCGCGGCAACTGCCTGGATCCGGCAAGACCTGCCCGGATTTCCGCCTCGCGCTCGGCGATGTGTCGCCGCCAGGCCGCCTCGTCGGCGCCATAGGGGTCGGCGTCGCGGCTCGCCTCCATCAGCTCGCGGAAGCCGCAGCCGACCGTGGCGCGGCGCGGATCGATCTTCCAGAAGTCATAGAAGGCGCGGTTGATGATCTCCGCCCTGAGATCGGCATCGAGGACGATGACGCCGATCGGCATCGAATCGACCATCAGGCGAAGATTGGTGAGCGCTTCCTTAGTTCCTGCCGCGTGCTGAGCTCCGGCGAATGCCTCGCCGCCGCCCACAATCGCCCTTTGAAAATCACGCGCGTCGACCGTCCCGTCCGTATCCGCCATTCCTACCCCCAGGCCGACCCCTCGCCGGTTCGTCGGCGGAATGTGCCCGACAAGCATTAACGATCCGCTAACCTTAACGATTCGCAACCAGACACGCCTGATGCCGTTGACGCATGTCGGCCAAAAGTGTGCAGCGGCTTTGGGAAAACGGCATGCGCAAGAGCAAGCCTAAAGCGCGTCGCCTGAACCCGTTCGGCGCGACGTGGTTTGATCGGACGCTGGTCCCATGCCTGCTGCGGTAATCCGTCCGTTGGCGGACCCACCGCTGCCGGGCTATAAAATCGGTGGGGTATTGCTGATGCTTGGTCGAATGCTGACTTTTGTTCTCTGCCCGGCGCTGCTCGCGGCAAGCGGCTGCGCGCGCAGCGATGACGGAACCGTCATCATTCCAAGCCGGATGGACGTCAGGCGCATTTGGGACAGGGCCCCGCCGGGGACAACCGCCTCGAGGCAGGTTGCATCGGACGTATTTCCTCAGCCACCGAGCGCGCCTGCGGATCCCTCCAGCCGAAGACATTTCAGGCCGGCTTCTACCACCCCTTCTTATCAGCCGGATTTGCCCGATGCGTCCTCCCAGCCGGAGAAGGCGCTTGCCTGCAGGAACGTCAGCGAACCCGGCAAACGCTATCGCGTCGTCTGCGACTAGACGCGTGTTTCGGTTGGGTCTCCGCTTTGGCCGGCCCCCAGTGGGCTAGGCTTTCTGTATCGAAGTAGACATCTGTATAGCTGGCGCCCAGCTCACGTCGGTCGACGGCGATTATGATGCGCCCGCGATCACAGACTGCCGATGAAACCTTTGGCCGGCACCTGACGTTATCCGTGCAGCGCGAAGGAGGCTGAAGATGTCCATTCACTTCACCGTCTCTGGCTTGACCAGGAACCTGATCCATTCGCTTGGACTGGATCATGAGCGGGCACCGAGGCATCTGACGCCGGAGCAAAATCTGCTATTGGAATGCTATCTGGCCGGGCAGATCCCGGAATCGGCCTGGAACGACTATGTCTTTGAGATGCCGGAACTGGGAAAGCACGCAAATGCCCGGCGCCTGCGCACCGTTCAAGCGTAGAGAAGGCGATTTTGACCAGTTCGGCAATTCTATTGCTGAACGGCTTTGGCATTATTTTTTGGCGAATTGAACTGAAGCGTAAAGACCTTTCCCGGAATTCCCTGCGCCAGTGCCGGCGAGAAGCTGAGCGGCAGGCAGTTGCGCAGGGCGGTGGTCGCCGCGTCGACATAGGCCTGACGCGCCTTGTCATCGCCGCTGACCTTGATGGCCGTCGGCTTCGGCGGGCCGATCAGCGTGCCGTCGCGCTTGAAGCTGAAACTCAAGGTGACCGAAGCAGTTCCGGAACCGGCGGGCGGAGTCCAGCACGCCTGCAGGGCGGCGCCGACCTCATTCATGGTGTTGAGCGGCGCGGCATTCGCCGGAAAGAGTGACGCCAGCATCACGCCAGCGCTCGCCGAAAATCTTGCCATGCTTCTCATCGCGGTCCTCGTCGCCTTCGCCCGTTCGCCTGATGGCATGGTACGATCAACGAGGAGGATGACAATAGGATTTCAACCCGCTTGGCACCGTCGAAATCAGGCTGCCGTGATCGCGCGACCGTCGCCAAAAGCAAAAGGCCGGCACGGGGCCGACCTTTCCTTCGCCTTGCCATCGCGCCAGTACATCCGTGGTCGCGAAGAGGACCGGATCACTAAAAGGCTTTGGTTAACGAACCATTAACCCCGTGGATTGCTCAAGCCGCGGCCTGCGCCTTGACATGAGCGATATAGCCGCGCACGTCGCCGGCCGGCTCCGAATAGGCCTTGCCGAGCTTCTTCTCGATCGCCGCCATGTAGTCCTTCGCCCATTCGGGCAGCGCATAGTCGATAACGGCCAGGAACTCGAGTGTCGCCGCCAGCCGGATATCGGCGATCGACGGGTTGTTGCCGCCGATGAACGGCTTGCCGTCCCTGAAGAAGGAGTGAAACACCTCGAGCGGCTCTGCGATCGCGGCGGCGGCGGCTTTCTGTGCCTCCGACTTCTTCTCCGGATGGGCATCGCTGTGGCCGACCTCGCCGGCATATTGCGGAAAGCCGAGCGCCGGATAGGTGGCTCTGGCCACATAGGGATAGAGCGTTCCGATTAGGTAGAACATGGCGCTGTCGACCATCGCCCGCTTGGCCGGCGCCTTCGGATAGAATTTATCCAGCCCGTGCTTGTTGGCGAGGTACTGCATGATGGCGCAGCTTTCCCAGAGCACGCCTCTGGGAAGTCCTTTGTCCTCGATCATCGGGGTCAGATGCGCCGGGTTCCTCGCCAGGAATTCGGGCGAACGGGTCAGACCCCAGGCGTCGGTCTCGGCATGGTCGAACCCGGCCGCGCGCGCGAACACCCGCACGGTCATGTTGTTGACGCTGGGCCGCAGCATGCTGAGCTTCAGCCCGGGCCTCTTAGCCGGCTTCGCCTTTGCCTTAGGCGCGGCTCTTGCCGTCGCTTTGGGCGCGGCTTTTGCCGTCGCTTTCGCCGCCGGCTTGGCCGCGGCCTTCTTCGTTCCCTTCGTTGCAGCCTTTGCCATCTTGGTCCTCCCTCTGGCCTGTTCAGTACGGATTTTTCGCCGCCCGGTCTTCGGACAATGTTTCGCGCGATCGCTCGACCAGCGCCTGGATGGCGTCGGCAAGGTGCGCTTCGGCGATATTATAGTCGCCGCGCGCGACGCGGATCTTATGCGCTGCCATCAGCACGTCGGCGTGGCTGAAGCCGGCCGGCGGCTCGAAGCGGTAGGAGGCAAGCTCGATCAGCAGGCCGAGCGGATCCTCGAAATAGATCGAATCCATGAAGCCGCGATCCTTGACGCCGCTGTGCTTGATGCCGCGCTCGTCGAGCCGGGCGACCGCCTGCAGGAAGGTCACGCGCGACACCGCGAACGCGATGTGGTGAACGCAGCCGATGTCGGTCGGCGTGCGCCGCTTGACCGGGCTGCGGCTCTCGTCGGTGAAGACCGTGATCAGCCGCCCATCGCCCGGGTCGAAATAAAGGTGGCTTTCGCTCGCCTTGTCGAGATTGGGCTGCTCGAAGATGAAGGGCATGCCGAGCACGCCTTCCCAGAAATCGATGGAGGTCTGGCGATCGGCGCCGACCAGCGTGATGTGATGGACGCCTTGCGATTGTAGTTTCTGCATCTGGCTCCTCCCGGCCACGCCGCGCCTTGCCGGCGGACGGATTTCAAGTGCCCAGTCGCGCTTGGATCAGCGCCCGGCATATGACCGCCGCTCGGCTTCGCTCCCCTGCGCTCCGCATTTCCGCATCCTGCGGGATTGCGGCCGAAGCTTTGATGAACGGATGCTAATTCAATCCGAGGCGTTGCGCCAGAAGCGCCGACGCTTCAGGACCCAGGCGGCCCGATCGGCGATCCGTGCTTGCCGGCGCCGAAGAATGCGCATCCGCGACCCTTAGATGAAAATCACATATTCTTCATCGGCACGTCGGGATCGACATGTCCCCCATCGGCAGTGACCTTCAGCCTTGAGAGGTAGTGCTCCCATCCCCTTCGATGGCTGTCACGCTCCTTTGCGTTCGGCAGTCCGCTGTGCGTGAAGCGGATCAGTGTCCCCGCATCCCTCGCGATCAGGTCGATCTCGACATGGCTGGAGCCGGGCGGCACGGTCTCGTTGTCTTCCCAGCCAAAACTGTAGGCAAGACGGTGGACCGGGATCACCTCGGTGAACTCGCCGCGCGCCATATGGCGACCACCGACATTGACGAGGAACAGACCGCCCGGCGTTGCATCCAAATTCGCTTCGGTCCCGATCCATCGCAGGATCTGGTCCGGATCCGTCAAAAGCGCGAACACGGTCGCTTGTGGCGCCGCGACCTCAATCTCTGTGTAAACCGATTCCGCCATTGCTCGCTCCAGGTCACATCCGCATCGCATGCCGTGCATGATTGAAGCGAATGTGGGGAGTTGCAAGAAGATGTTCGAGGCGTAAGCATAAGCCGGTGCCGAGTGACCTTCTACCGATGCTTCTCGCAAACTCGCTTTCATTCCTTCTGGACGACGCCGCGCATATTGGCGACGGTGGGCGACTTCTATTGCAGCTCTCAACGCATTTGATGGAAGACGGCTTGCCGATCATTGCCGGCGCGCTGGCGCAGGATGCTCCCGACCCGATCATTTCACGCCGCATCTGGCTCTGGCGAGCACCTAGCGGTGAAGTGGTCGAGGCTTTGGGGATAGGCGCCGACCGCCAGAATGCCGATCCCCGGCTCGTGCTGCGGGAATGGCTTGGCACGACGCGGGCGATCGTGTTCGACGAGGGAGCTGGCGGTGTCGCACCGACTTTGGCGTGGGCGTTCGATCATACTCCGGATGAGGCGCAGTCAGAGCTGCTGCGGCAAATCTCCCGGTTTGCTGCGGCTCCGATGACCGCACTCGCAGAACGGTCTGCGAAACGCGCATTGCTCGAAGCATATTTGGGAAAGCGCAGTGCAGCACATGTGCTCAACGGTCATTCTCGTCGAGTAAAGGGAGAGACGATACGGGCTGCGCTTCTGTGCGCGGACCTTCGAGGTTTCACCGATCTATCCGAGGTTCATGATGCAGACGAGATCGTATTGGTACTTGATGCCTGGTTCGATTGCGTCGCCGGCGCGGTGCACGCATTTGGTGGCGAGGTTCTCAAGTTTATAGGTGATGGCGTCCTCGCGATTTTCCCGATTGGCGAGCGCGATGCAAGGGCCGCATGTGACGCGGCGATACGCGCCGTGAAGGCCACGCGCGCCGGGATAGATCATCTCAACCAAACTCGGCGCCGCAATGGGGGCCCTGAGTTCGGATATGGCATTGGCCTGCATGTCGGCGAGATACTTTGGGGGAATATCGGCACTGCCGGCAGGTTGGACTTCACCGCGATCGGCAAGGCTGTAAATCTTGTCAGCCGCATCGAAGGGCTGTGCAAGCCGGTTGGGACGGACGGTGCTCGCGTCGACAGTGTTCGAGGCAGAAACTACCGAGCCGATGATCGCCATGGGCAGTCATCCGCTCAGAGGAATAGCAGGCGCGCAAACACTTTTCGGCTTGCCGGAATAGATCGAATGGTTGAGCGCGCCGTGGATGTGTCGTTCACCGCATATCTTAGTATCGTGCGAAGCCATGACTGGGAGAAATTCGAACGGCAAAGAAGCTACGATACTACAACGCGTTTCTGGAGCATGGCGCGTTTAGAGCCGAGCCATGCGTCGCGCGCAGCTTCGCTGGCCGGTGCTAAGGGCCGACTATTCCTGGCATCCACCCTTCGCCGAAGCGCCTGGAAGCGCCGAACAGATCGGCCAGCTCGCGCGGTCGAGCGTCAAGTTCGTCAGCGCCAAGAGCGGCACGGGGATTGTCGACGCCTTCGCGGAACTCGCCGAAACGATCCGCCGCCGGCAGCTATAGCGCGGCAGTAAAGATCCAATTTGTTTGATTGCTTGGTACGCCCAAGGGGAATCGAACCCCTGTTCCCGCCGTGAGAGGGCGGTGTCCTGACCGCTAGACGATGGGCGCGCTCAAGAACCGGCTACATAGGATGAAGGCTGCGAAAAAGCAACTGGGGTTTCAGGCTGTCCGCAGACTTTGCCGAATGCCCCGGTCAACCCCGCCGTTTCGGCTCGATCAGGTCCCAGAGATTGCCGTAAAGATCGGCAAACACCGCCACCGTCCCATAGGCCTCGTGGCGCGGCGCCTCGCGGAACTCGACGCCCCTGGCAAGCATCGCCCGATGGTCGCGCGCGAAGTCGTCCGTTTCCAGGAAGAGGAACACCCGGCCGCCGGTCTGGTCGCCGATACGGCTCGCCTGCGTCTCGCCGGAGGCTTCCGCCAAGAGCAGCCGCGCGCCTTGTCCATTCGCCGGCGTGACCGTCACCCAGCGCTTGCCGCTGCCGAGGTCGGCATCGTCGGTCAGCACGAAGCCCAGCCGCTCGACATACCAGGCTATCGCCTCGTCGTAGTTCCCGACGACGAGCGCCACCGTCGCAATGCTGCGGTTTTCGGCAAAGCCGCTCATTTGTTGCGGATCGCGAACTGGCCGACCATGCGGCGCTCGGCAATATCGTAGACGAAGATGGAACGGCTGCCGTCGGCAAGCTCGGCGTCGATCGACAGCCGGTTGCCGGACAGCGACTGGCCGACCACCCTGGCGCCGACCGGCAGCACGATGTCGCCGCTGAGCGGCGCACCGGCCGGAGCCGGGACATCGCCGGCGGGCACCGACCCGGCGCCCGGCGCGTTGCGGGCTTTGTAGACAAGCGCCCCGATCACCACCATAAGGGCGAGGAACAGAAGGCCGAGATTGACGATCATGAAGCGGATGAGCTTCCGGCGCACCTTTTCGGCCGCCGGGTCGAGCGGCTTCTCCTCATCTTCTTCGGCGATCGGCCGGGCCATGGCTAAACAATCCGCAACGGGTTTCGATGAGCGCTCATAACGAAGAGCCCCCGATTTTGATAGGGGATGAATTGACCGATAACGAAGCGGTCGTTCTGGAAGCCGGCACCGATGCCGCCGGCCAGCGCCTCGACCAATGGCTCACCGCCCAGCTCGGCCCGGATATCTCGCGCAGCCGCGTGCAGGCCCTGATCCGGCAAGGTGCGGTCTCGATCGGTGGCAAGCCGGTCGAGGAGGCCAAGCGCAAGATGGCGCCGGGCGAGCACGTCTCGGTCGTCATGCCGGAACCGGAGCCGGCCGAGCCGCAAGGCGAGAACATTCCCCTCGATATCCTTTACGAGGACGACGAGCTGATCGTCATCAACAAGCCTGCCGGACTGGTCGTCCATCCCGGCGCCGGCAACTGGGCCGGCACGCTGGTCAACGCGCTGATCCATCACTGCGGCGACAGTCTCTCCGGCATCGGCGGCGTCAAACGGCCGGGCATCGTGCACCGGCTGGACAAGGAAACCAGCGGCGTCATGGTGGTGGCCAAGACCGACCGCGCCCACAAGGTGCTGTCGGAAGCCTTCGCCGATCATGGCCTGACCGGCGACCTGGAGCGCGCCTATCTGGCGCTGGTCTGGGGCATTCCACAGCGGCCGACCGGCACCGTCGACGCAGCGCTCGGCCGCGCTGCCGACCGCGTGCGGCGCGCCGTGGTTCCCGAAGGCCGGGACGATGCCCGCCATGCGGTCACCCATTTCTCCGTGGTCGAACGCTTCGGCGAAGGGCAGAAGGCATTCGCCACCGCAAGCCTGGTCGAATGCCGGCTCGAGACGGGACGCACGCACCAGATCAGGGTCCATATGGCGCATATCGGCCATCCCGTGATCGGCGACCCGGACTACGGCCAGGCCTTCCGCACCAAGGTCAACCGGCTGCCGGAACCGCTGAAAAGCAAAGTCAATGCATTTTCCCGGCAGGCCTTGCACGCCTGGCTCCTTGAATTCCGACACCCGACCACCCATTTAACGATGAGGTTCGAGGCGCCGATGCCGAGGGACATGGAGGAACTCGTCAGCGGCTTTCGCAAGTTCTGAACCGCCATCAAGACGCTTCAAACCAGCCATCAAAAAACCTGACTGGCGTTGTTCACTTTAGTGTGACACACTGTTTCGTGTTGAACAAATGCCTGTCCTTTCTGGTTTTGTTCCTATATACACCAGTTGCCGCGGATGAGCCGATTGGCATTCGCGTCACATGCCCGCCGCGTTTATGGGGGCATCACTCCAATAGAGAGGGGGCGCTATCATGGCCCAGTCACTACCCAGTATCGTTTCCGGTGAAGGCGGTCTCGCCCGTTACCTGGAAGAAATCCGTCGCTTTCCGATGCTGCAACCGCAGGAAGAGTACATGCTCGCCAAGCGTTACGCCGAGCATCAGGACACTTCCGCCGCGCATAAGCTCGTCACCAGCCATTTGCGGCTCGTCGCCAAGATCGCCATGGGCTATCGCGGCTACGGCCTGCCGATCGGCGAGGTGATCTCGGAAGGCAATGTCGGCCTTATGCAGGCCGTGAAGAAATTCGAACCGGAGCGCGGCTTCCGGCTCGCCACATACGCTATGTGGTGGATCAAGGCCTCGATCCAGGAATACATCCTGCGCTCGTGGAGCCTGGTGAAAATGGGCACCACCGCCAACCAGAAGCGCCTGTTCTTCAACCTGCGCAAGGTGAAGGGCAGAATCCAGGCGCTCGACGACGGCGACCTGAAGCCCGACCAGATCGCCGAGATCGCCACGCGCCTCAACGTTTCCGAGGCCGAAGTGGTGTCGATGAACCGCCGCCTGTCGGGCGATGCTTCGCTCAACGCTCCGATCCGGGCGAGCGAGGGTGAATCCGGCGAATGGCAGGACTGGCTGGTCGACGACCACGAAAGCCAGGAAGAGATGCTGATCGAGCAGGACGAGCTGGAAAACCGACGCTCGATGCTGTCTGGCGCGCTGTCGGTGCTCAACGATCGCGAGCGGCGCATCTTCGAGGCGCGCCGCCTGGCTGAAGAGCCGCTGACCTTGGAAGAGCTGTCGGCCGAGTTCGACATCAGCCGCGAGCGCGTGCGCCAGATCGAGGTGCGCGCTTTCGAGAAGGTGCAAGACGCGGTCAAGGCCGCGGCCAAGCGCCAAACTCAGGCGCTGCGCACCATCGAGGCGCAGCCGGCGGCTTGAAGCATCAAGCAAGAAATGAAAAAGGCGACGCTTCGGCGCCGCCTTTTTTGTTTTCAGAACCGGCAGCTTCGGCTCAGGCAGATGGCTGCTTGGTTTTCCTCAGATACGGCAACACGGTCTCATAGGCGCCGAAGCGCTTGATCGCATCCTCGTTGGAGACGGCAGCGGTGATGATCACATCCTCGCCCTGCTTCCAGTTCGCCGGCGTCGCCACCTGGTGCTTGGCCGTCAACTGGATGGAATCGATGACGCGCAGAATCTCGTCGAAGTTGCGGCCTGTGGTCATCGGATAGGTCAGCACCAGCTTGATCTTCTTGTCCGGGCCGATGACGTAGACCGAGCGCACGGTGGCGTTGTCGGCCGGCGTGCGGCCTTCGGAGCTCTCGCCGGCGCCCGCCGGCAGCATCTCGTAGAGCTTGGCGACCTTGAGGTCCTTGTCGCCGATCAGCGGGTAGTTCACCGTCTGGCCGGTAGCGGTCTTGATGTCGGCCTGCCACTTGTCGTGGCTCGACACCGGATCGACGGAGATACCGATGATCTTGACGTTGCGCTTTTTGAATTCGCCTTCCAGCCCGGCCATCGTGCCGAGCTCGGTCGTGCAGACGGGCGTGAAGTTCTTCGGGTGGCTGAAGAGCACCGCCCAGCCGTCACCGATCCATTGATGGAAATTGATAGTCCCTTGCGTGGTCTCGGCCGTGAAATCCGGCGCGATATCGTTGATACGAAGGCTCATGACGTGCTCCCTACCCTGTGACATGCCGCCGGCATGGGGCCAACCCCATCGGCGTGGCTGCCCTTCTATACCGCCGGATGGCCGCCTTCAAAAGGCTTGTGTCTGCAAGCGTGATCGGGAGAGCGGAAAAATTTCGTCTTTTCCTGCAAAAGACAGCAGGAATTTCCACGACGGATGCCGGGGGAGGCTGGATGAGGCTTAAGCCTTCTTCATCGCCAGCGTTGCCGCCAGGTCTTCCATGCGTTGAGCTAGCGCTGCAAGCGCGGTGGTCAGCACGCTGTCGCTCTTGTCGGCCTTGGTCAGCGCCTCGTCGCGAGTCTTGCGCAGCGTCTGCACCTCGCTTTCCATGCCCTTGACGCGCTTGTTGAGCTCCGAGAGCTCATCCATCACCATGATGCCGGCCATCACGGTCAGCCGCTGGTCACCGATCTCGCCGAAAGAATCCTTCAAATGCATGACATAGCGGTCGAAGCGCTCGGCGAGGTCGATCAGATGCTCTTCCTGGCCCTCGTCGCAAGCCATCCGGTACTGCTTGCCGTCGATGGAAACCGTCACCTGTGCCATTGGCTTACCTGTCGAGCCCCTACCGGTCCAACACAGCGCGGATGGTTTCCATGGCGGTCACCAGCCGGCGCGACACTTCCTTGTTGGCATCTTCCAGCCGTTCGGCGCGGGCCTCGGAATTGTCGAGCTCCTGCGCCAGCCGCGAGCGGTCGGCGTTCATGCGCTGCACCTCGGCCTCGGCTTCGGAATAGTCGCGCTCATGCTCAAGCCGCGCCGCGACGGCGCTTTCCAGCCCTTCCATGGCCTTGCCGAGCCTGGCGATGACTTCTTTGAGGGTCGTTTCCCCGGTCATGGCCTTCGTCCTATGCCCTGCCCGTCACCGAATCGCTCGCGTTCAGAACGCGTTATTGCGGAAACATTAGGCGCCGGGTGAAGCGCGCGTCAATAAAGCTCTCGCGACTGTCCCCCGCTAACGCTAATGTAGCGCGTACGGCCCTATCACAAGCCCGGCAAAAACCGACCGATTTGTTGACTAAAGGGCCGCGCCTGCTATGTGTCGCGGCATCCTTTCCAAGGACTCCCCCAAGACTCCAACCCCTATTTCCGGAGGAAGAATGACCTCGCGTGAACAACATGACCGGATGGCCAATGCGATCCGTTTTCTTTCCATGGACGCCGTCGAGAAGGCGAATTCGGGCCACCCAGGCCTGCCCATGGGCTGCGCCGACATCGCCACGGTGCTGTTCACCCGCTTCCTGAAATTCGACGCCAAGGCACCGCGCTGGGCCGACCGCGACCGTTTCATCCTGTCGGCCGGCCATGGCTCGATGCTGCTCTACTCGCTCTTGTACCTCACCGGCTACGAGGACATGACGATCGACCAGATCAAGAATTTCCGGCAGCTCGGATCGAGGACCGCCGGCCATCCCGAATACGGCCATGCCGCGGGCATCGAGACCACCACCGGTCCGCTAGGCCAGGGCCTCGCCAATTCGGTCGGCTTCGCGCTCGGCGAGCGCATCATGAACGCCGCCTTCGGCAACGACCTCGTCGACCACTACACTTATGTGCTGGCCGGCGACGGCTGCCTGATGGAAGGCGTTTCCCAGGAAGCCATCGCGCTGGCCGGTCACCTCAAGCTCAACAAGCTGATCGTCTTCTGGGACAACAACAACATCTCCATCGACGGCCCGGTCTCGCTCGCCGACAACACCGACCAGGTCGCCCGCTTCCAGGCCAGCGGCTGGAACGCCAGCCACATCGACGGCACGGATCCGGAAGCGATCGCCTACGCCATCGAGGCGGCGCGCCATTCCGACAAGCCGACGATGATCGCCTGCAAGACCACGATCGGATTCGGCGCCCCGACCAAGGCCGGCACCAACAAGGCGCATGGCTCGCCGCTCGGCGCCGAGGAAATCGCCGGCGCCCGCAAATTCTTCAACTGGGAGTCGCCGCCCTTCGAGATTCCGGCCGACATCCTCGACGCCTGGCGTGCCGTCGGCACCGGCGGCGCCAAGGCGCGCGCCGATTGGGAAGGCCGCCTTGCCAAGGCCGACGCCAAACTGATGGGCGAATTCGAGCGCCGCCTCGCCGGCAAGCTGCCGGGCAATTTCGACGCCGTCATTACCGAGTATAAGAAGAAGCTCTCGGCCGACAAGCCGAAGGTCGCCACCCGCAAGTCGTCGGAAATGGCGCTCGAGGTCATCAACGGCGCGGTTCCGGAAACCATCGGCGGCTCGGCCGACCTCACCGGCTCCAACAACACCAAGACCAGCCAGACCAAGAACATCACGCCGGACGACTACGGCCAGCGTTATGTCCACTACGGCATCCGCGAGCACGGCATGGCGGCGGCGATCAACGGGCTGACCCTGCATGGCGGGCTGATCGCCTATGGCGGCACGTTCCTCTGCTTCTCCGACTATGCCCGCCCCTCGATGCGCCTTGCCTCGCTGATGGGCATCCGCTCGATCTTCGTCATGACGCATGACTCGATCGGCCTTGGCGAAGACGGCCCGACCCACCAGCCGGTCGAGCATCTGGCCGCGCTGCGCGCCATTCCGAACCACAACGTGTTCCGCCCGGCCGACGCGGTGGAGACGGCGGAATGCTGGCAGCTGGCGCTGAAGTCGGAAAAGACGCCGTCGACCCTGGCGCTGACCCGCCAGAACCTGCCGACCGTACGCACCGAATTCAGCGAGCAGAACCGCAGCGCTTCCGGTGCCTACGAGCTCGCCGCTGCGAGCGGCGAGGCGGCGGTGACGATCTTTGCCACCGGTTCCGAGGTCGAGATCGCGCTTGGCGCGCGCGAGCTGCTCGAGAAGCACGGCCATCCGACCCGCGTCGTTTCGGTGCCCTGCTTCGAGCTGTTCGACCGGCAGAGCGAGGACTACCGCAAGAAGACCATCGGCAACGCCAAGATCAAGGTCGCCATCGAGGCCGGCATCCGCCAGGGCTGGGACCACCTCATCGGCACCGACGGCATCTTCGTCGGCATGCACGGCTTCGGCGCCTCCGGCTCGATCGAGCAGCTCTATCCGCATTTCGGCATCACGGCGGAGGCCGCGGCGAAGGCGGTGGAAGAACGCCTGCACGGCAAGTGAGCCATTGCATGTCGCTCAAAGGCGTACAGCGGCTTTGAGCGACATATAGAAGCAGGAAGCCCGGTGCGGCGAAGCCATTCAAGGGTTTCGCCGGGCTGGACCAACCTAATCGATTTAAATCTGGGCTCCTGCGGCTGGATTCTTGTGTCATCCGCCGTTATGAAGCTGCGGGCCCATCCGCTTTCCAGCCCCAGGGAGAGAAAAATGACCGTCAGAGTTGCCATCAACGGATTTGGCCGCATCGGCCGCAACATCCTGCGCGCAATCCACGAATCCGGCCGCAAGGACATCGACGTGGTCGCCGTCAACGACCTCGGCCCGGTCGAGACCAATGCGCACCTGCTCCGCTATGACAGCGTGCACGGCCGCTTCCCGCATGAAGTGACGGTCGACGGCGACCAGATCTCCGTCGGCAAGGAGAAGTTCAAGGTCACCGCCATCAAGGATCCGACCCAGCTGCCCTGGAAGGAGCTCGGCATCGACATCGCGCTCGAATGCACCGGCATCTTCACCGCTCGCGACAAGGCAGCCGCGCATCTGGCCGCCGGCGCCAAGCGCGTCATCGTCTCGGCCCCAGCCGAAGGTGCCGATCTCACCGTCGTCTACGGCATCAACCATGACAAGCTGACCAAGGACCACGTCGTCATCTCCAACGCATCCTGCACCACCAACTGCCTGGCGCCGCTTGCCGCCGTGCTGCACGAGACGGTCGGCATCGAGAAAGGCATGATGACGACGATCCACTCCTACACCGGCGACCAGCCGACGCTGGACACCATGCACAAGGACCTCTACCGCGCCCGCGCGGCGGCGCTGTCGCAGATCCCGACCTCGACGGGTGCCGCCAAGGCGATCGGCCTGGTGCTGCCCGAACTCAAGGGCAAGCTCGACGGCATCTCGATCCGCGTCCCGACCCCCAACGTCTCGGTCGTCGACTTCAAGTTCATCGCCAAGCGCTCGACCACCGCGCAGGAGATCAACGAAGCGCTGATCGCCGCCTCCAAGGGCAAGCTGAAGGGCATCCTCTCGGTCACCCATCACCCGAATGTCTCGATCGACTTCAACCACGATCCGAATTCCTCGATCGCGGCGCTCGACCAGACCAAGGTCATGGACGGCAACTTCGTGTCGGTGCTGTCCTGGTACGACAACGAATGGGGCTTCTCCAACCGCATGGGCGACACGGCGGTTGCCTTCGGCAAGACCATCGCCTGATCGCAGGCCTCTTCTGACGGTTTAGGACGCCCGGCTTCGGCCGGGCGTTTTTCGTTGAGCCGTTCGCATGGCAATTCGGGGCCAAAAAACCACGCTGCCGCCTTGCACTGGTCATGTCTTCGCCCCACTCTGCCGTAAAGCGGGAGGGACGGGATGTGAGGGGCAATTTCGGATGGAGCATGCGATCTATCTTGTAACGCTGGTCGGCACCGCACTTGTTGTGGCCGCCGCGTTTTCGAGCCTGATCGCCTTCCGCTTCGGTGCCCCCCTGCTGCTGCTCTTTCTCTGCATCGGACTCGCCACCGGTGTCGACGGCCTCGGCATCGAGTTCGACAATGCGCGGCTGGCTTATTTTGCCGGCTCACTGGCTTTAGCCATCATCCTGTTCGATTCCGGCTTCGGCACGCCGCTCAATGCGCTGCGCCAGGCAGCCGGGCCGGCGCTGTCGCTGGCCACGATCGGCGTCGTCCTCACCACCGGCATTTTCGGCGTCGCCGCCTTTTATCTGCTCAATCTCAGCTGGCTGGAATCCTCGCTGCTCGGCGCGGCGGTCGCCTCGACCGACGCGGCCGCCGTGTTCTTCCTGCTGCGCGCCGGCGAGATCCACCTGCGCGAGCGCGTCCGCTCGACGCTGGAGGTCGAATCCGGCACCAACGACCCGATCGCCATCTTCCTCACCATCACTCTGGTCGAGATCATTGCGGCCCACACAAATCCGGAAGCGGATGTTCTTGCCACCAACCTTGCGCTCGGCTTCGTCATCAATATGGGGCTTGGCGCCGTCATCGGCGTGCTTGGCGGCCTTGGCATCGTGCGCCTCGTCGAACGACTGAACCTCGACCACGGCCTGCTGCCGATCTTCGTGCTGACGCTCTCGCTGATGGTGTTCGCGGCGGCAGGCGCCATCGGCGGCTCCGGCTTCCTCGCGGTCTATCTCGCCGGCCTCGTCGCCGGCAATTCCGACATCCGCGCCGTCACCATCCTGAAGCGCTTCCAGGACGGCATGTCGTGGCTGGCGCAGATCATCATGTTCCTGATCCTCGGTCTGTTCGCCACGCCCTCGCAATTCCCGACGATCCTGGTGCCGGCGATCCTGCTCGGCCTGTTCCTGATCTTCGTGGCGCGGCCTTTAGCCGTCTGGCTCTGCCTGATGCCGTTCCGACTGCCACGTCCCGAGGTCGCCTTCGTCTCCTGGGTCGGCCTGCGCGGCGCCGTGTCGATCCTGCTTGCCATCACGCCTCTGCTCGGCGGGCTCGAGCACGGGCGGCTGATCTTCAACGTCGCCTTCATCATCGTGCTGGTGTCGCTGGTGGTGCAGGGCTGGACCGTCGGCCCGCTGGCGCGCCGCCTCGGCCTGATCGTACCGGCGCGGCTCGGACCGCTCGACAAGGTCGAGCTCGAGCTGCCGGGCTCGGCGCATCACGAGTTGCTCGCCTATCGCGTCGCGCCTGGCAGCCCAGTGGCGCGGGGCGAACGCATCCCGCGCTGGGCGAGGCCCTCGCTGGTGCTGCGCGACGGCCGCTCCATGCGCTTCCAGGACATGGGCAGGCTGACCGCCGGCGACCAGGTCTATATCTTCGTTCCGGACCGCTATCCGCGCCTGCTCGATAAGCTGTTCGCCAGCCGCGCGGTAGTCGATCCCGAGGATGCCGATTTCTTCGGCGCCTTCGCCGTCGATCCAGCCCGCTCCGCTGCCGAGCTGGAAGCAGCTTACGCGCCCGGCCTCACCGAGGCTGAACAGAAGCTCACCGTCGCAACGCTTGTCACCGAGCGGCTCGGCGGCCATGCCGAATATGCCGACCGCGTGATGATCGGCCCGATCGAGCTGATCGTGCGCGATGTCGACGAGAAGGGCAGGATCACTGGGCTTGGCCTGTCCTTCGAGCCGACCGCGCCGGTAGCGCGCGTGCCTGTTTTCCTGAGCGCCGGCGAGATCGCCGACCGCGTCGCCGCCTTCATCCGCAGCTGGCGCGAGCCGGCGGAAATGCAAGTCGCCGAAACCGAGCCAGACGAGGCGGCGGCGCCCGAACCCGAGGCGCAAAAAGCCACGACCGAAAGCTGATGTCACACGGCGACATCATTTTTGCGCGCGCGCCGTAACGCAGCCCTTGCATCGTCTTCGGTGCCGGGTAAGGTCGCCGCGTTTTTCGCGGAAAGGAACGACCATGGCCGGCTTCAAGACACTCGACGATATCGGCGCCGTCAGCGGCAAGCGCGTCCTGGTGCGCGTCGACCTCAACGTTCCCGTCGCCGACGGCAAGGTGACCGACGTCACGCGCATCGAGCGCGTCGCGCCGACCATTTCCGAGCTCTCCGGCAAGGGCGCCAAGGTGATCCTGCTCGCGCATTTCGGCCGCCCCAAGGATGGCCCGTCGGCCGAATTCTCGCTGGAGCCGATCGCCCGGGCGACGGCGGAAGTGCTCGGCCGCCCCGTTGGCTTCGCCTCCGACTGCATCGGCGACAAGGCGGCAAGCGCCGTCGCCGCCATGAAGGATGGCGACGTCCTGCTTTTGGAAAACACCCGCTTCTACAAGGCCGAGGAAAAGAACGAGCCGGCCTTCGCCGAAAAGCTCGCCGCCAATGGCGACATCTATGTGAACGACGCCTTTTCCGCCGCGCACCGCGCGCATGCGTCGACCGAAGGCCTGGCGCACCGCCTGCCCGCCTTTGCCGGCCGCACCATGCAGGCCGAGCTCGACGCGCTGGAAAAAGGTCTCGGCAATCCGGTGCGGCCGGTGGTGGCCATCGTCGGCGGCGCCAAGGTCTCGACCAAGATCGACCTCCTGATGAACCTGGTGAAGAAGGTCGACGCGCTGGTCATTGGCGGCGGCATGGCCAACACCTTCCTCGCCGCGCGCGGCACCGATGTCGGGAAGTCGCTCTGCGAGCATGATCTGGCCAGCACCGCCAAGCAGATCATGATCGAGGCGGCCGAGGCCGGCTGCGCAATCATCCTGCCCGCCGACGGCGTCGTGGCGAAGGAATTCAAGGCTGGCGCCGCCAGCGAAACCGTAGCCATCGAGGCCGTGCCGGCCGAAGGCATGATCCTCGATGTCGGCGCAAAGACCGTGAAAAGCGTCACCGACTGGATCGACCGCGCCGCAACGCTTGTCTGGAACGGCCCGCTCGGCGCCTTCGAGATCGAGCCTTTTGATCACGCGACGGTGGCTGCGGCCAAGCACGCTGCGGCTCGCACGAAGGAGGGCGAGCTTGTCTCGGTCGCAGGTGGCGGCGACACGGTGGCAGCGCTCAACCATGCCGGCGTCGCCGACGACTTCACCTATGTCTCGACCGCCGGCGGCGCGTTCCTCGAATGGATGGAAGGCAAGCCGCTGCCCGGCGTCGAAGTTCTAAAGCGCTGAGCATTTTGCAGCCAAGCGGCAACGCTTGGCGTTGCAGAAATGTGGCCGAAACCATCACACGATCGGCAGTCGGCGAGTCGGTCCGGGATCTCAAAGACTTTCAATCGATTCTAGCTTTCCGGCGTCATTCCTTTGGCGGTAGTGTTCTGCTAGGCGCGGAATACAACCGTCAAGGAGAGCACCATGAGCGAACGTCTCGAAGACATAGCCGCCGCGATCGTGGCCGATGGCAAGGGCCTTTTGGCTGCCGATGAGAGCTCCGGCACCATCAAGAAGCGCTTCGACGTCATCGGCGTCGAATCGACCGCCGACAGCCGGCGCGACTATCGCGAGATGATGTTCCGCGCCAAGGAGGCGATGACCAAATACATTTCCGGCGTCATCCTTTATGACGAGACGATCCGTCAGAAGGCTGCCGACGGCACGCCGCTGGTCGACATCATCAAGGCTTCCGGCGCCATTCCGGGCATCAAGGTCGATCTCGGCGCCAAGCCTCTCGCCGGCTTTCCCGGCGACACCGTCACCGAAGGCCTGGACGGCCTGCGCGAACGACTGGCGGACTATTACAAGCTCGGCGCCCGTTTCGCCAAATGGCGCGCGGTGATCGACATAGACACCGCCAAGGGCGTGCCCTCGGCGACCTCGATCGGCTCCAACGCGCATGCGCTTGCCCGCTATGCCGCGCTCTGCCAGGAGGCCGGCATCGTGCCGATCGTCGAGCCGGAAGTGCTGATGGACGGCGCCCACTCGATAGACACTTGCTACGAAGTGAGCAAGGCGACCTTGCTGAAGCTCTATGGCGAGCTTTATGCCGCGCGTGTCGTGCTCGAAGGCACGATCCTGAAGCCGAACATGGTCATCTCCGGCAAGAAATCGGGCAGGAAGGACAATCCCGAGCAAGTCGCCGAGAAGACCATAAAGCTATTTCGCGAAACCGTGCCGGTGGCGGTGCCTGGCATTGCCTTCCTCTCCGGCGGCCAGGATGACGAGGAAGCGACGGCCAACCTCAATGCCATCAACGCCATCGGCCCGCATCCGTGGAAGCTCTCCTTCTCATACGGCCGCGCCCTGCAGGCGGCCGCGCAGAAGGCCTGGAGCGGCAAGGCGTCGAACGTCGCCGCCGGCCAGGCGGCCTTCATCCACCGCGCCCACATGAACCACCTGGCGGCGCTCGGAAAATGGCAGCCGGCGCTGGAAAAAGCCGCCTGATAGCTGGCTTCTCCAAAGCACCGAAGACCCGGGCCTAATGCATGTTGTCCAAAAGCGCGCAGCGGTTTTGGGCGAACGACATGCATCAAGACAAGATCCTAAAGCGCGTCGCCCGAGGCCGTTCCGGCGCGACGCGCTTTAGGCCCGGGTTTTTGTTTTTTGCCGGCCGCGTTCCTACCTGATGCATCGAAACAGCGCCGGCCATGTCGGATCGCGCCGATGTCGAACGTCCTTGGCAGGAGAGGACAGGAGATAGTCATGCATCGCAATGCCGTGGTTTCGCGGGACGACTGGTTCGAGGCGCACAGAAGGCATCTCGAGCGCGAGAAGGAGCTGACGCGGTTTCGCGACTGCGTCGCCGCCGAGCGGCGGCAACTGCCCTGGCTCAAGCTGCGCAAGGATTACGTCTTCGAAAGCGAGCAGGGGCCGAAGCGCCTCGCCGAACTGTTCGCCGGCAAGAGCCAGCTCATCGTCTACCATTTCATGATGACGCCGGGATCCGATCATCGCTGCGAAGGCTGCTCGTTCCTGGCCGATCACATCGACGCCGCCGACCAGCATCTGAAGCACCATGACGTGTCGCTGGTCGTCATCTCGCGGGCGCCGTTGGCCGAGCTCCTGCCCTACAAGCAGCGCATGGGCTGGAAATTCGACTGGGTGTCGTCCTACGCTTCGGACTTCAACTTCGACATGCAGGTCTCCTTCACCGACAGGCAGATCGCGGCCGGCGACACCATCTACAATTTCGAGAAACGCCCGCTGCGGTCGAAGGACCTGCCCGGCACCAGCGTCTTCTATCGCGACGAAAACGGCGACATCTTCCTCACCTTCATGTCGCGAGCCCGCGGCGGCGACGCGCTGATCGGCGCCTATCACTATCTCGACATGACGCCGAAGGGCCGCAACGAGACTGGCCCCTATCACGGCCTGATGGACTGGGTTCGCCTGCACGACGAATACCAGGCCAAAGGCAAGGACCAGCCGGACTGTTGCGAGTGACCGGCCTCGCTCGGTCGAAACATGCGGCAGAGCAATTCCAGGAAAAGTGTGGAACGGTTAGGCTCGGCGCCTTCGCCGTAGCCTTCCGTCCGGAATTGCATCAAAACAAAGAGATAGAGTGGTTTGCCGTTTCCATGAAACGGTGAACCGCTCTATGGCTTTTCGCCCATCCACCGGAACCGCCATGCAGCGCCTGCTCGCTCTCCTCACCTGGCTCGCCTTTCCGATTTACATTTGGCAGGGCCTTGGCGTGCGCCGCCGCACCACGCGCATGCTGCCGGCGCGCGGCCCGGTCCTGCACGAGATTGCCGGTAAGGCGCCGGCCATCGCATTGCTAGTCCTGGGCGACTCCTCGGCGGCATCCGTGGGCATCGAGCAATCGGAATACGGGCTCGCCGCGCAGCTTGCCGGCCTGATCGCCGAGCACACCGGCCGTGCCCTGCGCTGGCGCGCCGCCGGCTTCAACTCGGCGACATCCGGGCAGATCCGAGACTACGTCCTGCCCAATCTGTCGGCAGACCCGTGGACGCATATCGTGCTCGCCATCGGCACCAACGACACCAAGAATTTTCATTCGGTGCCGCGCTTCAAGAAGGAGTTCGGCGGCCTGCTTTACGCGCTGCGTGCCAAATGGCCTGAGGCGCGCGTGGTCTGGTCGCCGGTGCTCGAATTCACCCGCGCGCCGGCAATGCCGCCGCTGCTCGGCAAGATCCTCGAAATTCGCGCCACGGAGATGAACCGGATGGGCGCGCGCCTCTGCAACGAGCGCGGCGCGGTTCCCGCCGCGCGCCTGCCGATCACCAATCCCGAAGCCGGTTTTGCTTCAGACGGCTTCCACGCCTCTGAGGCAGGCTATCGATGAGCGACCCGAGACATAGGTGACGAAACGTACCGGACACATGGGTAACA